>NZ_MOMO01000234.1:0-58980 GCF_009933855.1 Pseudomonas sp. SG-MS2
TCAGCCCCGCCGTTGTCGGGTACGCAACTGGCGCAGCTGCTGTCACATGACTGGCCGGGCAACGTGCGGGAACTGGCCAATGCCGCCGAACGCCACGCGCTGGGCTTGGGTTCGCCGAGCCTTGACAGCTTGCCTGCAGGCCAATCCCTGGTAGAGCAGATGGAGGCGTTCGAGGCGCAATGTCTGCGTGTGGCGTTGCGCTTGCACAAGGGTGAGATCAAGGGCGTGATGCAAGACTTGCAACTGCCCAGGCGCACCCTCAACGAAAAAATGCAGCGCCATGGGCTGGTACGCGAGGATTTCGTCGTGCGGGAATGAGCGGAAATCCGCCTATTGGTTAATCTCAATAAGCAAAAATCCGCTTACTTCCATTCTTTTTCCTAGGCCTGCCCTGCAGTTCATCACGTGCAGGCGCAGGCCGATGCAAACCGCGGCCGGCCAGCGGCAGCGCGGCTTCCATGCAAGCTGCAGCTCCGTGAACGGCGCCACGCGCCCTCAAATGAATCACCACGCACCCGTTTGGCACACCTTCTGCAATCTCGCTGGCAAGCTGCGCTTCGGCGCGCTCCACAAAAACAACGAGAAGGTATCCCTGATGGATAACGCCACCTCCCTGCCAACCGGGGCAGCCGTCGCGCCCGCCGCAGAAAGAACCACCGCCAGCCGCCTCAAGTCGATTTTCAGCGGTTCCATCGGCAACATGGTCGAATGGTACGACTGGTACGTCTACGCCGCATTCTCGCTGTATTTCGCCAAGGCCTTCTTCCCGGCCGGCGATTCCACCGCACAACTGCTCAACACCGCCGCGATTTTCGCCGTGGGCTTCCTCATGCGCCCGATCGGTGGCTGGCTGATGGGCCTGTACGCCGACCGCAAGGGGCGCAAGGCCGCGCTGATGGCCTCGGTTCTGCTCATGTGCGCCGGCTCTCTGGTCATCGCCCTGACCCCGGGTTACGAAACCATCGGCGTCGCCGCCCCGGTCCTGCTGGTCATCGCCCGCCTGCTGCAAGGCCTGTCGGTAGGGGGTGAATACGGCACCTCGGCCACCTACCTCAGCGAAATGGCCAGCAAGGAGCGCCGTGGTTTCTTCTCCAGCTTCCAGTACGTGACCCTGATCTCCGGTCAGCTCATCGCCCTGGCGGTGCTGATCGTTCTGCAGCAGACGCTGACCACCGAGCAACTGTATGCCTGGGGCTGGCGCGTACCGTTCGTGATTGGCGCGCTCTGCGCGGTGGTCGCGCTGTACCTGCGCCGCGGCATGGAAGAAACCGCCTCGTTCACCAAGAAGGAAAAGGCCAAGGAAAGCCTGATGCGCACCCTGATGCGCCACCCCAAGGAACTGATGACCGTGGTCGGCCTGACCATGGGCGGTACTTTGGCCTTCTACACCTACACCACCTACATGCAGAAATACCTGGTCAACACCGTTGGCATGAGCATCAGTGACTCGACCACCATCTCGGCGGCCACACTGTTCCTGTTCATGTGCCTGCAGCCGATCATCGGCGGCCTCTCGGACAAGATCGGCCGTCGCCCGATCCTGATTGCCTTCGGCGTACTGGGCACCCTGTTCACCGTACCGATCCTCAGCACCCTGCACACCATTGAGTCCTGGTGGGGCGCGTTCTTCCTGATCATGGCTGCGTTGATCATCGTCAGCGGTTACACCTCGATCAATGCCGTGGTCAAAGCCGAACTGTTCCCGACCGAGATCCGCGCCCTGGGTGTTGGCCTGCCTTACGCCCTGACCGTCTCGATCTTCGGCGGCACCGCAGAATACGTAGCCCTGTGGTTCAAGAGCGCCGGGATGGAGAGCGGTTTCTACTGGTACGTCACGGCGTGCATCGCTTGTTCGCTGTTGGTGTACGCGACCATGAAGGACACCAAGCAGCATTCGCGGATTACGACTGACTGACAGTGACCCTGCGGTTTGAAAAGGGGCGCCCCAGTAACTGGGCGCCCCTTTTTTTGGTTGCTCGCAAAGCCTTTGTGATGTCGCTGGTTGCATGGTTTGAGTGTTCTGGCGCCCTTGACACTCACCCGACAGCCCACCGAATCCCCGCCTTAACCCCGAATTAATACCGCTGCTGCATCCTGCGTAGGCTGGAGAGCCCAATTGCACTCCGCAACGCATCCCTGGCGTTGCCGGGCCGTACCCAGTGCGAAGTGACAATCGGTGCGCCCAAAATGATCTGATAATTCGATTATTTAACGCCAATTTTTGCGCTTTTTAATCAAATTAATCGGCGTAGCATTGGACCCATAGAAACAAACAACCTCTTGAACCCAACGGAGCAACGACCATGAAAAACAAACTGATCCTCACCCTGGCCCTCTCGGTTTTCGCCACTGGCGCCTTCGCCGAAGATGGCTTCGAGCGCACCAACGCCCACAGCTTCGCAGCGGCCCAGAGCCAAGCGGCCACTTACGCTGAAGACGGTTTCGACCGCACCGGTGCACAACGCTTCGCCGAAGACGGCTTCGATCGCACTGGCGCACAACGCTTCGCCGAAGACGGCTTCGACCGCACTGGCGCACAACGCTTCGCCGAAGACGGTTTCGACCGCACTGGCGCACAACGCTTCGCCGAAGACGGCTTCGACCGCACCAACGCCCACCGCATCAGCTGATCCCTGATGCGTGCAACCAGCCCGGCCTCGGTCGGGCTTGATCATTTCCAGGCGGGCACAAGCTTGGCACACTAGGCGCCTCGTCCCCTCTGGAGGTAGGGCCACAGGCCCGACAGATGTACTACTACGAACCCGCCAAAGGCCACGGCCTGCCCCACGACCCGTTCAATGCCATCGTAGGCCCACGCCCGATCGGCTGGATCTCATCCCAGGACCGCGAAGGCCGCTTGAACCTCGCGCCCTACAGTTTCTTCAACGCCTTCAACTACATCCCACCGATCATCGGTTTCTGCAGCGTCGGGCGCAAAGACAGCCTGAACAATATCGAGCAGACCGGTGAGTTCGTCTGGAACCTGGCCACCCGCCCGCTGGCCGAAGCCATGAACCAGAGCTGCGCAGCCGTACCGGCAGAGGTGAACGAGTTCGACTTGAGCGGGTTGACGGCAGCCCCGTCGAGCCTGGTGAAGGTGCCCCGCGTGGGCGAAACCCCGGTAGCTTTCGAATGCAAGGTGAGCCAGATCGTCCAGCTCAAGCGGGCCGACCAGGAACATGTGCCGAGCTGGCTGATCCTCGGCGAGGTGGTGGCGGTGCACATCGCTGAGCACCTGCTCAAGGACGGTATCTACGATACCGCGGCCGCCGAGCCGATCTTGCGAGGCGGTGGCCCGGCGGACTACTTCGAGCTGGGCAACCTGTTCAAGATGAGAAGGCCGCAGGGCTGATCACCAGACCAGCTCGCCTTCTTCACCAACGCCCTTGAGGCGTTCGAGTTCGGCGCAGGCGGCCTCGTCGGCCGCCATGGCGCTCTTGAACACCTGGCCATCGAGCACCTTGTGAAAGCGCGGCGCACCGCCCATGCCCAGCGCCTTGACCGCGATAGCGGCGTTGTAGCCGCCGCCTTCCACCGGGACCATCGCCGAAACCGCTTCGAAATGCGGGAATTCTTTACGTGCCATGTTGCAATCCGCGTCGTTGATCGAGGGGCGGCATTCTACCCCGCGCGGCATGGCATTCAACCGAAGGTATGCAGATCCAGGCTGCTGACCACCTGGGCCTGCACCAGTTCGCCAAACACCTGCAAGGTCGGCGACTCGAAATAACCTGTCATCGCCTGCTGGTCACGCCAGCTCCCACTGAGCAGCCAAAGATCGGCATCGGCCTGCGAACGCTGTACGGTAAAGCTCAGGCAGCCAGGCGCGCTCAGCGAAGGCTCAAGCAGGTCCCGCAGACGCGCGCCGAGCTCCGCCGAACGACCGCTGCTGGCACGGATGAAAGCCAAATGGGTGACCGGTTTTAGAAGGGCCATTGCACGATCTCCTTGGAGCAGACGGACGGGAAAACCAGGCTGCCAAGGTTAGTGGCGCGCTCGCGCGGCGCGTTAGGCCATTACTGCACGTCGATTGCCTGATCCTGCCGCACGGCAGGATCAGGCAATCGACGTGCAGCTTTGGACTAGCGCCCGCCATTGCCCAAACCTATGCTGCGTCGGTCAGCAGAGGAAAGCCATCATGACCACCGCCCCGTCCATTGATCCGACCCTGGAAGTGCAGCGCCAGGAACTGGCCGAGCTGATCGGGCGCCATGCCGGCGAAGCCCACGGCCCCGCGTCGGCCATCGATGATCTGTACCTGGTGCGCTACACCGAGAACGTGCGCTCGGTGCCAACCCTGGCCCAGCCTGCCCTGTGCGTCCTCGCCCAAGGCAGCAAAAGCCTGTTTCTGGGCGACGAGCAGTATGCCTACGACCCGCTGCATTACATGGTGGTGTCGGTGACCCTGCCGCTCAGCGGTGCCAAGCTCGATGCCAGCCCGGAAAACCCCAGCCTGGGCCTGCGTCTGGACCTTGACCCGGCCGAGATCAGCCAGTTGATTGCCGAAAGCGGGCCGATGCTGGTGCCCAATCTGCCCTCAGGTCGCGGCCTCTATGTGGAAAGGACAGATCCGCAACTGCTCGACGCACTGCTGCGCCTGATTCGCCTGCTGGACGCCCCGCGGGACATTGCCATGCTGGCGCCGCTGATCCGGCGGGAAATCCTCTATCGCCTGTTGCGCGGCCCTCAGGGTTACCGCCTGTATGAAATTGCCCTGGCCAACAGCCAGACGCACCGGGTGTGCCAAGCCATCACCTGGCTCAATCAGAATTACCAGCAACCGCTGCGCATCGAGGACCTGGCTCGGGAGGTCAACCTCAGCACGTCAACCTTGCACCACAGGTTCAAAGCCGTGACCTCCATGAGCCCCTTGCAGTACCAGAAGCAGTTGCGCCTGCAGGAGGCCCGCCGGCTGATGCTCAACGATGGCCTCGAGGCAGCGGTGGCGGGTTATCGGGTGGGTTATGAAAGCCCATCACAGTTCAGCCGCGAGTACAGCCGGCTATATGGCGCGCCGCCGATCCGGGATGTGGCGCGCTTGCGGGCCAGTGCCGGGTAATAGAGTGCACAGTCAGCCTTCTACCACCGCCTGCCACTGGTTCTGATCGACCTGGATCAACGTCGGCCCCTTACGCTCCACCGCCCGCCCCAGGGCCACCTGCAACTGCTGCACATCGCCAACCTGTTCCGCTTCAGCCCCCAACGCACGTGCCACGCCGATGAAATCCGGGGTATGGATATCAACCCCTACCGGCTCGATGGCACGATTGACCATGTATTTCTTGATCTCTTCATAGCCCTGGTTATTCCACAGCAGCACGATCAACGGCACCTGCGCCTCCACCGCACTGGCCAGCTCCGGCAGGGTGAACTGCAGCCCACCGTCCCCGATCAGGCACACTGCCGGGGCACGCGTGGCCGGTTGCTCGGCGCTGCCCAGCCACGCCCCCATCGCCGCCGGCAGTGCATAACCCAAGGTGCCGTAACCGGTCGAGGCATTGAACCAGCGGCGTGGCTGATCCATATCCAGGGTCAGGTTGCCGGTGTACACAGGCTGAGTCGAATCGCCCACCAGGATGGCGTTGGGCAAGCGTTCCAGAATGCTGGTCAGCAGGCGGGTCTGGCTCAGGGTTGGCTGGTCCCAGGTAGCGTTCAGTGACGTGCGCAGGCGCTGCGCGCGTGCCGCCCCCCACGAGCCATCGCGGGCAGGCTGTGGCAGGTCGTGCAAGGCAACGAGCAATGCCTGTGCTGCCAGCTCGGCATCGGCGACCAGCGCCAGCTCCGGCAGGTAATTGCGCACGGTCTGGTCCGGATCGATGTCGATGCGCAGCAGTGCGCCGGGGATTTCAAAGCCGCCCTTGAACGTCACGTCGTAGTCGGTTTCAGCCAGTTCGGTACCAATCGCCAGCACTACATCAGCCTCAGCCACCAGCGCGCGGGTGGCGACCAGCGACTGGGTCGAACCGATCTGCAACGGATGGTCAGAGGGCAGCAGGCCCTTTGCATTGATGGTCAGAGCCACAGGGGCCTGCAGGTACTCGGCCATGCGCGCAAGCGCAGGGCCAGCAGCCAAAGCACCGCCGCCTGCCAGGATCAAAGGCTTGCGCGCCTTGGCCAGGCGTTCGGCCATCAGTGCCACAGCCTGCGGCGCGGCGCCCGCGCGGCTACTGCGTACAGGGCGCCCCGGCAGCAGGTGGTCAGCAGGCTCGACCAGCACGTCCAGCGGAATCTCGATATGCACCGGACGCGGCCGGGCGCCATCGAACACGGCAAACGCGCGCGCCAGTACCTGTGGCAAGTCATCAGCGCTCATCAAGGTTTGCGAGAAGGCGGCCACCCCAGCCACCAGGGCGCTTTGGTTGGGCAGCTCGTGCAGCTTGCCACGGCCACCACCCAGCTGGCTGCGCGATTGCACGCTAGAAATCACCAGCATCGGGATCGAATCGGCGTAGGCCTGGCCCATCGCGGTGGTGATGTTGGTCATCCCAGGACCGGTGATGATGAAACATACACCCGGCTTGCCACGCGTACGCGCATAGCCGTCAGCCATGAACCCGGCGCCTTGCTCATGGCGCGGTGTGATATGGCGGATGGACGAGCCCGCCAGCCCTCGGTAGAGCTCCACGGTATGTACGCCGGGGATGCCGAAGACATGGTCTACGCCATAGCCTTCGAGGAGTTTGACCAGTACTTCGCCGCAGGTAGCCATCGCGTTTCACCTTGGATCTTGTTGGAATCTGCGCTCATTGGACCCAACGCACAGCTATCGCCACAAGGCAAAAAAACACATACTAGCCATGTTCTGTAATCATGGCTTGCGCGATGAAACGCCTTCCACCGCTTTCCGCTCTGCACACCTTCCTGATCACCGCTCAGCACTGCAACTTCACCCGTGCCGCACAGCAGTTGCATATCACCCAGGGCGCCGTCAGCCGGCAGATCGCCGGGCTCGAAGAGCACCTGGGGTATGCCCTGTTCCAACGCCAGGCCCGCGGCCTGAGCCTGACGCGTGAAGGCCAGGACTGGCTGCCGCGCGTGCAACAGGTGTTCGCCTTGATCGAACAGGGTGTGCGCGAGGTGGGCGGGCGCAGCGCGACCTTGCAGCTCAAGGCGCCGACCTGCGTGATGCGCTGGCTGTTGCCGCGCCTGATGGAATGGCAGGCACTGCGCCCGGATGTGCCGGTAGAGCTGACCACCACGGTGCAACATGGCGTGGATTTTCGGCGCGAAGGGTTCGATGCGGCGGTGGTCTATGGCAGCTTGCCCAATCATCGGCTGCGGGTGCGCAAGCTGTTCGATGAGCAACTCACGCCCGTCTGCGCGCCATCGTTACTGGCTGGGCCTTTGCCACTGAAGCAGGTCGAGGACCTGGCGCGCCATATGCTGCTGCACCCATCGCGGGATGAGCATGACTGGCGCCTGTGGCTGCAAGCGGCCGGTGCGTCACTCGACCTGCACGGGCCGAAGCAGCACTTCGAGACGCTGGACATGGCCATGGCCATGGCATCCCAGGGCACTGGAATTGCCATTGGCGATTGGGCATTGATTGGCGATGACCTGCGCGGCGGGCGTTTGTGCATGCCCTTCGGGTTGAAGGTGACCACCGGCAAAGCCTATTACCTGGCCTGCCAGTCCAAAAGCTTGCCAGCAGGGCTGGCCGAGCTGATGGACTGGCTGGAGGGCCGTGCCGAGGCTCAGTAACCGACGGTAAACCGCTGCCGCGAATGCGCCGGTTTCTCCAGTTCATCGAGCATGGCAATGGCGTAGTCGCCAAAGGTAATCCAGCTCTTGCCATCGGCGCCGATCAGCAGGTGGTCCTTGCCCAAGGTGTAATGCCCTGTCCGCTCCCCTTCGACGAACTCAGCCGACGGCGACAGGAAGGTCCAGTCCAGGTTCTGTTCCTGGCGCAGCACCTCAAGAAAGCGTACACCGGCGCTGGCCTCGGCCTTGTAAGCCTCGGGAAAGTCCGGGCTGTCGATGACCCGATGCCCGGAAGGCAACAGCAGGCTGCCGGCGCCCCCGACCACCAACAGGCGTTTGACGCCCGCACGCTTGACCGGCTCGATGATCGCATGCGGCTCAATGGTCGAAAAATGCGCAGCGCTCAGCACCGCCTCCACACCCGCCAGCGCCTTGTGCAGCGCCGCGCTGTCCTTGACGTCGAGCGCCTGCACGGTCACGCCCGCGCGCCCCTGCAGTGTCGAAGGGTCGCGGGCAATGGCGAGCACACTGTGCCCGCGGCGCAACGCCTCTTCCAGCAGTTGGCTGCCAGCGCGGCCAGTAGCACCGATGATTGCGATCTTGCTCATGAGGAACACTCCTTCAGTTGAATGGAATTACCACTTCATCTCGCCCTTGGCGACCTTGGCACCGAGCTCCAGCGAGCTCTCGTCGGCCAGGCCCGGGTAACGCTTCTTCATTGCGCCGATCAGCCCATCGGCGTCTTTGGCCTTGGCCGCTTCAACATCGAACGCCTGGATGTAGCTCGCCGTGAAATGCACGGCATCGAGCGAATGATCGCTCTGCCCCAAGTAGTGGCCGGCCACGACAGTACGCGGTGCCAACTGCTCGATATGCTTGAGCGTGCCAAGCCAATCCGCATGCGACTTGGCTGACTGGGTATCGGCCATCCACACATGGATGTTTTCGGAGACCACCACCCCACCCACCACCGCCTTGATCGACGGAATCCAGACAAAACTGCGCTCAGGTTGCGGGCCATCCAGCCCCATGACTTCGAGCGGCTGCCCCTCCAGCATCAGGCGATTGCCATCGAGCACCTGTGGCACCACCAGCCGCGCCGGTTTGTCGGAGCCCATCTGCGGGCCCCAGTAAGCCAGCTTGGCATCCATGGTCTGGCGGATATGGGCAACGGTGTCGGCCGAAGCAACCACGCTGGCCTCAGGGAAGGCCTGGGTCAGGGTGTCGAGGCCGAAGTAGTAGTCCGGGTCGCCATGGCTGATGTAGATGGTCGTCAGGTGTTTGCCGCCAGCACGCAGGCGTTGCACCAGCTGTTCGGCCTGGGCCTTGCCGAACTGGGCGTCGACCAGGATGGCGTCCTTTTCGCCACTGACGATTACCGAGCTGACCGGGAAGATGGCCACATGGCCTGGGTTGTAAATGTCCAGTTGCAACGGCTCGGCAGCCTGGGCCTGGCCAGCCAGGGCGACACATGCCAGCACCAGGCTGCGCAAGGGAGTGAATATCGACATGCTCTGTGACCGTCCGCGAGAAGAATGATCAACAGCTTAGTTGCCCGATCCATGACAAAAAATGCGATGCTCGAACATAGTTTGTTTCTGAAATCGGGCAAATCATGGACCGTTTGAACGCGATGCGCGTTTTTGTCACCGTCGTCGACCTGGGCAGCCAGTCGGCGGCGGCCGATCAACTGCAGTTGTCCCGCCCAGTGGTCTCGCGCTACCTCGCCGAGCTGGAGGACTGGGTTGGCGCGCGCTTGATGCAGCGCACCACGCGCAAATTGAGCCTGACCGCCGCTGGCCTGGAGACCCTGCCCCGCTGCCGGCATCTGCTGGAACTGGCCGGCGACCTGCAGGCCGCCGTGCAGCAACCGGCGGATGCGCCCCGTGGCGCCCTGCGCATCAGCGTCAGTACCTCATTCGGCCAGGCACAACTGGTGGATGCGGTAGCCGCGTATGTGCGCCGCTACCCTGGGGTGAGAGTCGAGCTGCAGATGCTTGATCGCACGGTCAACCTGGTGGACGAGCGCATCGACCTGGCCATCCGCACCAGCAACGACCTGGACCCGAACCTCATCGCCCGGCGCCTCACTGTATGCCGCTCAGTCGTCTGCGCGGCACCCGCCTACTTGCATGAGCATGGCACCCCGCAACGGGTTGAGGAGCTGAGCCAGCACAATTGCCTTACTCATGCCTACTTCGGCCACAGCGTCTGGCATTTCGAAGTGGGCGGCCAGCCGATCACTGTCCCGGTCGAAGGTAATATCAGTGCCAACGAGGCCATGACCCTGCAGAAGGCGGCACTGGCCGGTGCGGGGGTCGCCATGCTGCCGACTTACCAGGCTGCTGCGGCCCTGCGTACAGGCGAACTGGTGCGCCTGCTGCCTGATGCACGCCCGCAGGAGCTGAACCTGAATGCGGTGTACACATCACGCAAGCATATGCCGGCGACCTTGCGCAGCATGCTGGATTTTCTGGCGCAGCGGTTCAGGGACGAACCGGAGTGGGATAAAGATTTGTTGTGAACTGCCGCGCAACCGGGCTGTTGCGTCAAGCGTCCACCTGTGATTGACCTATGCTTGAGGTATCACCTGTTTTTGCAACAGGAGGTGAGCACCATGGGCATCAAATCAAGAAGAGTCGCCCTTGTCATGGCAATGACTGCAGCCGTCGGCCTTTACGGCTCCGCCTGCTGGCGCGCCGAGCTGCTACGCAGCCAGCCCAACGCGGCAGCCAGTTGCGAGCAGGCGCACTGCGTGCCGCACACCGCCACCTTGAGCGCCGTCCGCTGAGCCGAACGGCGCAATGCCGGTCACTCGTCGACGCTCATGTATTCCTTGGCCCAGCGGATATAGTCCTCAGGCTGGGTGTAGGTGTGCGACAGCTCGGTGGCCGTGAGGTTTTCCGACTTGTTCTGCTGGCCGCGCTGCAGGCGCAGGCAGTCATAAGTGGCCTTGATCGCGGCAAAGTAGGCGGCATGGCCATCGACCACGATCCGTACGCCAAGGCGTGCCAGGCGCTCATCGTCGCGCAGGTTCGGGTTGGCATAGGTCACCAGCATCAGCGGCACGCTGAGGTGCTCGGCGATCTGCTCCAGTTGCTCGAAGTCTTTGACACCCACCATGCAGATAGCATCGGCACCGGCCTTCTGGTAGCTCTGGGTGCGCACGATGATTTCTTCGGTGCTGAGCACGCCGGCGTTAGTGCGGGCGATGATCGAGAGCGACGAGTCGACCCGGGCCTCCAGCGCCGCACGGATCTTGCCAACGCCCTCTTCGACCGGGATCAGGTCGGTGGACTTGCGCCCGAACTGGGCCGGCAGCAGCGTGTCTTCGATAGTGAGCGCAGCCACACCGGCGCGTTCCAGTTCGATGACCGTGCGCATGACGTTCAGCGCATTGCCATAACCGTGGTCGGCATCGGCGAGCACCGGCAGCTGGGCCACACGGCCGATGCGGGTAGCCTGCTCGACGAACTCACTCAGTGTGATAAGGGCGAAGTCTGGTGCGGCCAGCACCTGCAGCGAGGCGACCGACCCGCCGAGAATGCCGACTTCGAAGCCCAGGTCAGCGGCAATACGCGCCGACATCGGGTCGAACACGGAGGCCGTGTGATAGCAGGAACCTGAAGCGAGCAGCTCGCGGAAGGCAAAACGCAGATCTTGATGGGAAGCCTTGGGCATGATCACTCCGCTTATACGTGAAATTGAACGGTTGCTACCGACCCCTGAATCGGGTCTACCTGACCTGTTCCAACCGTCGCCATCGGGGCGCTCATGCTCGACATGCAGGCAGAGGAATAAAAGGTGTGGGATACAGCGGCACTGGAATCCTGCGACATCATGCTGCACCAAGCTGGTGCGACCCGCGGATTCAAGGCTCTGCGGTCCATGCACGATATCACGCAGCCATGCAGCACTGGATGAATGCGCCAATGCCGATCTTGCATGGGCGATGCTGATAGTACATAGGTAGCTACCTAAGTCAGGTTACAATTGCGGTCTTGGTGCCAGCCCCCTCGTGGGCCAGCAAAGCCACTGCTGTCTTTCAAACAAGGTGCCCCTCCGTGACCGCCGCACTGCCCCCGACCGCCCTGCGCAGCGTCCTCACCGCGTTGATGCTGGCCATCTTCCTTGGCGCCCTCGACCAGACCATCGTCGCCGTTTCACTGCCTGCCATCTCCGCCCGGTTCAATGACGTCGGGCTGCTGGCCTGGGTGATATCGGGCTACATGGTGGCGATGACCGTGGCAGTGCCGATCTACGGCAAGCTGGGGGACCTGTATGGGCGCCGCCGCATGATCCTTACCGGCATCAGCCTGTTCACCCTGGCCTCCATCGCCTGCGCCCTGGCCCAGGACATGCAGCAGCTGGTGCTGGCGCGGGTGCTGCAGGGTATCGGTGCGGGCGGCATGGTTTCGGTGAGCCAGGCGATCATTGGCGACTTCGTACCACCCCGGGAGCGTGGCCGCTACCAGGGCTATTTCAGCAGCATGTATGCCGCAGCCAGCGTGGCCGGGCCGGTACTGGGTGGCTGGCTGACCGAATACCTGTCGTGGCGCTGGGTGTTCTGGATCAACCTGCCCTTGGGCCTGGCCGCCCTGTGGGCCATCCACCGCGCCCTGGAGGGCATGCCCGTGCAACGCCGTCAGGCCCAGGTGGACTATGTGGGGGCGGTGTTGTTGATCATTGGCCTGGGCAGCCTGCTGCTGGGCATTACCCTGGTCGGCCAGGGCCACGCCTGGACTGCGCCTGCCGTGATGGCCCTGTTCGCCTGTGCCGGGCTTGGCACAGCCTTGTTCATCGGGCATGAACGTCGTTGCCAGGAACCGTTGCTGCCACTGGGGCTGTTCGGCAACCGGGTGGCCGTGCTGTGCTGGGCGGTGATTTTCTTCGCCAGTTTCCAATCGATCTCTCTGACCATGCTGATGCCCCTGCGCTACCAGGGCATCACCGGGGCCGGGGCCGACAGCGCCGCGCTGCACCTGCTGCCCTTGGCCATCGGCCTGCCCATCGGTGCATTCACCGGCGGGCGCATGACCAGCTTCACTGGCCGCTACAAGCCGCAGATCCTCGCCGGTGCGTTGCTGATGCCGGTGGCGATCTTCGCCATGGCCATCACCCCACCGCAGTCGGGCGTACTCAGTGCGCTTTTCATGTTGTTCACAGGCATCGCCTGTGGGCTGCAGTTCCCGACATCGCTGGTAGGCACCCAGAGCGCTGTGGATAGCAAGGACATCGGCGTGGCCACCAGCACGACCAATCTGTTCCGCTCACTTGGCGGCGCCATGGGCGTGGCCTGCATGTCCAGCGTACTGCTGGCACTGCTGCATCAGGGGGGGGTCGAATTGGCGGGTAATCCGTTGCTGGGGAGCCTGCAGGCTGGGGAAGCGGATCCTGCAACCCAGGCACGATTGCTGGAAACCTTCAGGCACCTGTTGCTGGGCAGCGCCACGGTGGCGCTGCTGGGGCTGGTGGCGGCAGTGGCATTGCCGGACCGGCAGTTGCGTGGGCGCTAGGGGAGCACCTTAGGTTTTAATCATCCCTTAATGCTCAGGGAAAACACTCCCTCACAATCCTTAACAAAGTGTCAATTGCGCAAGGCAGGGCTCCAGCGCAGCATATCCAGCCCGGTGTCCACCCATTTTTCGGCATCGCGCAGCAGATCGACGCTGTCTGGCAGTAGCAACCAGCGCCCGATCAGGCCATCGACATAGGCAAACAGGGCCACGGCTGCCCGTTCTACATCCAGCCCGGCCGGCAACTGTTCACGGCGCACGGCATTGGCCAACGCCAGGGTAATGCCCTCATGGCAATCCAGCACCGCACTTTGGCGCTGCTGGCGAATTTCACACATGTCATCGGTGAACTCGCACTTGTGATGCAAGATCTCATTGATACGCCGGGTCCGGGCATCGAGCACCAGCCCGTTGAACACTTGCAGCAGCAGCTTGCGCATGCAGCCGAGTGGGTCCAGTTCGTCCTCGCTTTCACTGGCACGCGCCAAGTGGTCATGGGTTTCGTGCAGGCTGTCGAGCAGCGCCTGCACCAACTCCGCCTTATTGTTGAAATGCCAGTAGATAGCACCGCGGGTCACGCCCGCCAGTTCGGCGATGTCAGCCAGGGTGGTTCGCGCAACCCCACGCTTGTAGAAAGCCTTTTCCGCCGCCTCGATGATCTGGGTTCGGGTTTCCTGGGCTTCTTCTTTGGTTCGACGGACCATGGCAGTACAACCTCATCTGGGCCCGCAGGCACGTTGCTTGCGGGGAATCCGCCGGGGTCACCTCTGAAGGGTGCCTCCGGATGGGCTAATCAAGGGACCGGATAGTAGCCAAGTACTACCCAACGGTATTTACAAACAACCATGAATGTAAGTATATTCGTTAGTAAGCTATTTATCCACCTGATAGCATTTTTTCTGACAAGACTCTTCCATTACTCTTGAGCGTCTCCCTGCTCTAGCGACCCGAGGATCCTCATGCAATTCAAGCCAGCCGTTACCGCTCTGGTTTCCGCCGTCGCCCTGGCAACTCTGCTAAGTGGCTGTAACAAAGAAGAAGCCGCGCCCGCAGCACAGGCTCCTCTGGTCGGCGTCGTGACAATCCAGCCCCAGGCCTTCACCTTGACCACCGAGCTGCCGGGGCGCACCAGCGCCTATCGCATTGCCGAAGTGCGCCCTCAGGTCAATGGCATCATTCTCAAGCGCCTGTTCAAGGAAGGCAGCGACGTCAAGGCCGGTCAGCAGCTGTACCAGATCGACCCTGCCGTATACGAGGCCACCCTGGCCAACGCCCAGGCCAACCTCCAGGCTACCCGCTCGCTGGCCGAGCGCTACAAGCAGCTGATAGACGAACAGGCGGTGTCCAAGCAGGAATACGACGACGCCAATGCCAAACGATTGCAGGCCGAGGCAGCGCTCAAAAGTGCCCAGATCGATCTGCGCTATACCAAGGTACTGGCGCCGATCAGCGGTCGTATCGGTCGCTCGTCGTTCACTGAAGGTGCGCTGGTGAGCAATGGCCAGACCAATGCCATGGCCACCATCCAGCAACTCGACCCGATCTACGTCGATGTCACCCAGTCCACCGCCGAGCTGCTCAAGCTGCGCCGTGACCTGGAAAGCGGCCAGCTGCAGAAGTCCGGCGACAACGCCGCGTCCGTCCAGCTGGTGCTGGAAGACGGCAGCCTGTTCAAGCAGGAAGGTCGCCTGGAGTTCTCCGAAGTGGCGGTCGACGAGACCACAGGTTCGGTGACCTTGCGCGCCATCTTCCCCAACCCTGATCACACCCTGCTGCCCGGCATGTTCGTGCACGCGCGGCTCAAGGCCGGGGTCAACAGCAATGCCATCCTGGCCCCGCAGCAAGGCGTGACCCGTGACCTGAAGGGTGCACCGACCGCGCTGGTAGTCAACCAGGAGAACAAGGTCGAACTGCGCCAGCTCAAGGCCAGCCGCACCCTGGGCAGCGACTGGCTGATCGAAGAAGGCCTGAACCCGGGCGACCGCCTGATCACCGAGGGCCTGCAGTACGTGCGCCCGGGTGTCGAGGTCAAGGTCAGCGATGCCACCAACGTCAAGAAACCGGGCAGCCCTGATCAGGCCAGCGCGGCCAAAGCAGACGCCAAAGCGGAGTAAACCATGTCGAAGTTCTTTATCGATCGCCCGATCTTCGCCTGGGTGATCGCCTTGGTGATCATGCTGGTCGGCGCTTTGTCGATCCTGAAGCTGCCGATCAACCAGTACCCAAGCATCGCGCCGCCGGCCATCGCCATCTCCGTGACCTACCCGGGCGCCTCGGCGCAAACCGTGCAGGACACCGTGGTGCAGGTGATCGAGCAGCAGCTCAACGGTATCGACAACCTGCGTTATGTGTCCTCGGAGAGCAACTCCGACGGCAGCATGACCATCACCGCCACCTTCGAGCAGGGCACCAACCCTGATACCGCGCAGGTTCAGGTACAGAACAAGCTGAACCTGGCCACCCCACTGCTGCCGCAGGAAGTGCAGCAGCAAGGTATCCGCGTCACCAAGGCAGTGAAGAACTTCCTGATGGTGATCGGCCTGGTGTCCGAAGACGGCAGCATGACCAAGGATGACCTTGCCAACTACATCGTTTCCAACATGCAGGACTCGATTTCGCGCACGGCAGGTGTCGGTGACTTCCAGGTGTTCGGTGCACAGTACGCCATGCGTATCTGGCTCGATCCGGCCAAGCTGAACAAGTTCCAGCTGACTCCGGTCGACGTCAAGACCGCGGTCGCCGCGCAGAACGTGCAGGTGTCGTCCGGCCAGCTCGGCGGCCTGCCTGCCATACCCGGCACCCAGCTGAACGCCACCATCATCGGCAAGACTCGCCTGCAGACCGCCGAGCAGTTCGAAAATATCCTGCTCAAGGTCAACAGCGATGGCTCGCAGGTTCGCTTGCGCGATGTTGCCCAGGTCGGCCTGGGCGGCGAAAACTACGCCATCAGCGCCCAGTTCAACGGCAAGCCGGCCTCGGGCCTTGCGGTCAAGCTGGCGACCGGCGCCAACGCCCTGGATACCGCCACGGCCCTGCGCAAGACCATCAGCGACCTGGAGCCGTTCTTCCCGCCAGGGGTCAAGGCGGTGTTCCCGTATGACACCACGCCGGTGGTCACCGAATCGATCAGCGGGGTCATACACACCCTGATCGAAGCCGTGGTCCTGGTATTCCTGGTGATGTACCTGTTCCTGCAGAACTTCCGCGCCACCATCATTACCACCATGACCGTACCGGTGGTATTGCTGGGCACCTTCGGCATCCTTGCCGCCGCGGGCTTCAGCATCAACACCCTGACCATGTTCGCCATGGTCCTGGCCATCGGCTTGCTGGTGGACGACGCCATCGTCGTGGTGGAGAACGTCGAACGGGTCATGTCCGAGGAAGGCTTGCCGCCCAAAGAGGCGACCAAGCGGTCGATGGAGCAGATCCAGGGCGCGCTGGTGGGTATCGCCCTGGTGCTGTCGGCAGTGCTGCTGCCGATGGCCTTCTTCGGCGGCTCCACGGGTGTGATCTACCGGCAATTCTCCATCACCATCGTCTCGGCCATGGGCCTGTCGGTGCTGGTGGCACTGATCTTCACCCCGGCGCTGTGCGCCACCATGCTCAAGCCGCTTAAAAAGGGCGAGCACCATGTGGCCAAAGGTGGCTTCTTCGGCTGGTTCAACCGCAACTTCGACCGCAGCGTGAACGGCTACGAGCGCAGCGTGGGTACCATCCTGCGCAACAAGGTGCCGTTCCTGCTGGGCTACGCCTTGATCGTCGTCGGCATGATCTGGCTGTTCGCCCGCATCCCTACCGCGTTCCTGCCCGAGGAAGACCAGGGCGTACTGTTCGCCCAGGTGCAGACACCGGCCGGTTCCAGTGCCGAGCGCACCCAGGTGGTGATTGACCAGATGCGTGAGTACCTGCTCGAGGACGAAGCCGATACCGTGTCGTCGGTGTTCACCGTCAACGGCTTCAACTTCGCCGGTCGCGGGCAAAGCTCGGGCATGGCGTTCATCATGCTCAAGCCGTGGGACGAACGCTCCAAGGAGAACAGCGTGTTCGGCCTGGCTGAGCGTGCCCAGCAGCACTTCTTCAGCTTCCGTGATGCGATGGTGTTCGCCTTTGCTCCGCCTGCGGTACTGGAGTTGGGTAACGCCACCGGCTTCGACGTATTCCTGCAGGATCGTGGTGGCGTCGGCCATGCGAAACTCATGGAAGCGCGCAACCAGTTCCTGGCCAAGGCTGCCCAGAGCAAGGTGCTCAGCGCCGTGCGTCCGAACGGCCTGAACGATGAGCCGCAGTACCAGCTGACCATCGATGACGAGCGTGCCAGCGCCCTGGGCGTGACCATCTCCGACATCAACAACACCCTGTCGATTGCCTTGGGTGCCAGCTACGTCAACGACTTCATCGACCGCGGCCGGGTCAAGAAGGTGTACATCCAGGGCGAACCGAACGCCCGGATGAGCCCGGAAGACCTGCAGAAGTGGTACGTGCGCAACGGTGCAGGCGAGATGGTGCCGTTCTCCTCCTTCGCCACAGGTGAATGGACCTACGGTTCGCCCAAGCTGTCGCGCTACAACGGCGTCGAGGCAATGGAGATTCTCGGTGCACCGGCCCCAGGCTACAGTACCGGTGAAGCCATGGCTGAGGTGGAGCGGATCGCTGGCGAACTGCCGGACGGCATCGGCTACTCCTGGACCGGCATGTCCTACGAGGAAAAGCTCTCCGGCTCGCAGATGCCGGCACTGTTCGCCCTCTCGGTCCTGTTCGTGTTCCTGTGCCTGGCAGCACTGTATGAAAGCTGGTCGATCCCGATCGCCGTCGTGCTGGTCGTTCCACTGGGCATCATCGGTGCGCTGATCGCCACCAGCCTGCGCGGCCTGTCCAATGACGTGTACTTCCTGGTAGGCCTGTTGACCACCATCGGCCTGGCGGCGAAGAACGCGATCCTGATCGTGGAATTCGCCAAGGAACTGCACGAACAAGGCAAGAGCCTGTATGACGCAGCGATCGAGGCATGCCGCATGCGTCTGCGCCCGATCATCATGACCTCGCTGGCATTCATCCTCGGCGTGGTACCGTTGACCATTTCCAGCGGCGCTGGCGCGGGCAGCCAGCATGCCATCGGTACCGGGGTAATCGGCGGCATGATCAGTGCGACCGTGCTGGCCATCTTCTGGGTACCGCTGTTCTTCGTCGCAGTGTCGTCGCTGTTCGGCAGCAAAAAGCCGGAACAGGACGCCACCCCTGAAACTCCACGTTATGAGGCTGGGCAATGACCAAGTCTTTGTTGTCCCTGGCGGTAACCGCTTTCATTCTCGGCGGCTGCTCGCTGATCCCTGATTACCAGACGCCGGAAGCACCGGTGGCAGCGCAGTGGCCGCAAGGCCCTGCGTACTCGCCGACCGAGTCGGCCGACGTGGCCGCCGCCGAACAGGGCTGGCGCCAGTTCTTCCACGACCCGGCACTGCAGCAGTTGATCCAGACTTCGCTGGTGAACAACCGCGACCTGCGCGTGGCGGCACTGAACCTTGACGCTTACCGCGCGCAGTACCGCATCCAGCGCGCCGACCTGTTCCCGGCGGTTTCGGCCACTGGCAGCGGCAGCCGCCAGCGCGTCCCGGCGGACCTGTCGACAACCGGCGAAGCCAACATCACCAGCCAGTACTCGGCCACGCTAGGCGTCAGCGCCTACGAGCTGGACCTGTTCGGCCGCGTACGCAGCCTGACCGAGCAGGCCTTGGAAACCTACCTGTCCAGTGAACAGGCGCGTCGCTCCACGCAGATCGCCCTGGTGGCCAGCGTGGCCAACGCCTACTACACCTGGCAGGCCGACCAGGCACTGTTCAAGCTGACCGAAGAGACGCTCAAGACCTACGAGGAAAGCTACAACCTGACCCGCCGCAGCAACGAAGTCGGTGTGGCTTCGGCGCTCGACCTCAGCCAGGCGCGCACCGCCGTGGAAGGGGCACGGGTCAAGTATTCGCAGTATCAGCGCCTTGTCGCCCAGGACCTCAACATCCTGGCCGTGCTGGTGGGTACCGGCATCCCGGCCAACCTGCCCAAGCCGCTGGAGCTCGATGCCGACCAGCTGGCGGAAGTGCCGGCTGGCCTGCCGTCGGACATCCTCCAGCGCCGCCCTGACATCCAGGAGGCCGAACACCTGCTCAAGGCCGCCAACGCCAACATTGGCGCAGCACGAGCAGCGTTCTTCCCGAGCATCAGCTTGACCGCCAACGCCGGCACCCTGAGCCCGGACATGGACGGGCTGTTCAAGGGTGGTTCGGGGACCTGGCTGTTCCAGCCGCAGATCAACCTGCCGATCTTCAACGCCGGCAGTCTGAAAGCGAGCCTGGACTACTCGAAGATTCAGAAAGACATCAACGTCGCCAAGTACGAAAAAACCATCCAGACCGCCTTCCAGGAAGTCTCAGATGGCCTGGCGGCACGCAAGACCTTCGAAGAGCAGTTGCAGGCGCAACGTGACCTGGTGCAGGCGAACCAGGATTACTACCGCCTGGCCGAACGCCGTTACCGCATCGGTATCGACAGCAACCTGACCTTCCTCGATGCCCAGCGCAACCTGTTCAGTGCACAGCAGTCACTGATCACCGATCGCCTGTCGCAGCTGACCAGCGAGGTCAACCTGTACAAAGCGCTCGGCGGTGGCTGGTACGAGCAGACCGGGCAGGCCAATCAGCAGGCATCGGCGGCAACACCGAAGAGCTGACTATTCAGGTAAAAACAAAAAACCCACCCCTTGCGGTGGGTTTTTTGTTGCGCACGACACTACCTGACAAACAATTAACCAACTGGAACATTCCGTTCGATTATCGCCCGCTTCCGCTTGCGACGAATTGCCTCACTGCCGCCCTCCCCGCACCATCCTCTCCAGCAACACGTTGCCAATTTGATCAAAAAACCCGCCCTGCAGACCGCACTCTGCAGCGCACCGGTTCGCCAATAAAAACAAGAGATCCACGACAGATGAGCATTTCGCACCCCGCACGCCAGCTGCTGCCCGGCCTGTTGGCCATGTCCTGCGCCCTCCCCGCATTGGCCGCCGAAGGCGGTTTCATGGAGGACGCCAAGGCCACCCTCAACCTGCGCAACTTCTACATCAACCGCAACTTCGTCGACCCGGCTCACTCCCAGGCCAAGGGAGAGGAATGGACGCAAAGCTTCATCCTCGATGCCCGCTCCGGCTTCACCCAGGGCGTCGTAGGTTTCGGCGTGGATGTACTGGGCATGTATTCGGTCAAGCTCGACGGCGGTAAGGGCACCACCAATACCAACCTGCTACCGGTCCACGATGACGGCCGGCCCGCCGACGACTTCGGCCGCCTGGGCGTCGCACTGAAAGCCAAGCTGTCGCAGACCGAACTGAAAGTTGGCGAATGGATGCCCGTGCTGCCGATCCTGCGCTCGGATGACGGCCGCTCGCTGCCGCAGACCTTCCGCGGTGGCCAGCTCACCTCGAAAGAAATCGAGGGCCTGACCCTGTACGCGGGCCAGTTCCGCGCCAACAGCCCGCGCAACGACGCCAGCATGGAAGACATGTCGCTCAATGGGCGGGCGGCGTTCACGTCCGATCGTTTCAACTTCGGCGGTGGCGAATATACCTTCAACGACAAGCGCACGATGATCGGCCTGTGGGATGCCCAGCTCAAGGACATCTACCGTCAGCAATACATCAACCTGGTGCATAGCCAGCCGCTGGGCGAATGGACCCTGGGCTCCAACCTCGGCTATTTCATCGGCAAAGAAGACGGGGCCGAACGCGCAGGCCAGCTGGACAACCGCACGGCCTCGGCCATGCTCTCGGCACGCTACAAGGGCAACACCTTCTACGTCGGCCTGCAGAAAGTCAGTGGCGACGATGCCTGGTTGCGGGTCAACGGCACCAGCGGTGGCACCCTGGCCAACGACAGCTACAACTCCAGCTTCGACAATGCCAAGGAACGTTCCTGGCAGGTGCGCCATGACTTCAACTTCGTCACCGTCGGTATCCCCGGCCTGACCCTGATGAACCGCTACATCAAGGGTGACAATGTCACCTCTGGCAGCATCGACGACGGCAAGGAATGGGCGCGGGAAACCGAACTGGCCTACGTGGTGCAGTCGGGGTCATTCAAGGACCTTTCGCTGAAATGGCGCAACTCCACCATGCGCAGGGACTTCAGCACCAACGCGTTCGATGAGAACCGGTTGATCGTGAGTTACCCGCTGAACCTGTTGTGATCTCACCGGCCATCAGCCATGCGCACTGCCACCATTCGCTAAGCTGATGATAGTGGTGCGCCACAGGCTATCCTGAGCAGTATGAGTGGCCTGTGCCCGCCAACAGTGCGGCACAGGCTACACCATGCAAACAGGCCACCCAGGGAGGAACAACAATGAAAAACCTCGTTGAACACCTGAGCCAATACGCCAGCTACCACCGCGACCCACGCAATATCGCTACCCACTTCGTCGGCATTCCGCTGATCGTGCTGGCCGTGACCATCCTGCTGTCGCGCCCGGGCTGGGACGTCGCCGGGATCTGGCTGTCCCCTGCCCTTGTGGCAGCGGCAGCGTCGGTGTGGTTCTACCTGCGCCTGGACCTGCGTTTCGGGCTGGTGATGGGCTTGCTGCTGGGGCTGTGCCTGTGGGTTGGCCAGGCACTGGCGCTGCAAAGCACCGCGCTGTGGCTCAGTGCTGGGGCAGGGGCATTTGTGGTGGGCTGGATCATCCAGTTCGTCGGGCATTACTACGAAGGCCGCAAGCCAGCGTTCGTCGACGATATCAGCGGGCTGATCATCGGGCCGCTGTTCGTGGTGGCGGAGGCGGCGTTCATGCTGGGAATGTGCCCGGCGCTCAAGCATGCAGTTGAGGCCAATGCCGGGCCGGTGGCGCTGCGCTCTGCGTAGGAGCGGCCTTGTGTCGCGAAAGGGCCGCGAAGCGGCCCCATCACTTTCCGCGACGCTACAACCATCCTGGGGCCGCTTCGCAGCCCTTCGCGACACAAGGCCGCTCCTACGGGTGTTGCGTGAGCTTCACGACTGTTGACGAGACTCTACACCCAACTCATCCCACACCGATTCTGCCAGGTGGAAGGTGGCATTGGCTGCTGGAATACCACAGTAGATAGCGCTCTGCATCAGCACTTCCTTGATCTCTTCACGGGTCACGCCGTTGTTGGCCGCCGCGCGCAGGTGCAGCTTGAGTTCATCGTTGCGGTTCATGCCGATCAGCATGGCGATGGTGATCAGGCTACGCGTGTGCCGTGGCAGGCCTGGGCGGGTCCAGATATCACCCCAGGCATGGCGAGTGATCATTTCCTGGAACTCGCCATTGAAGTCGTTGAGTTTCTCCAGGCTGCGATCCACGTGGGCATCGCCGAGTACTGTGCGGCGTACTTGCATGCCGGCGTCGTAACGTTGTTTCTCATCCATGGCAGATTCCTCAGCGAGCCAGCAGGAAGTCAAGCACGCGAAGGCTGAACGCCTCGCCGATCTCGACATTGGAAAGGTGCGCTGCCGGGAATTCGGCATAGGTGGCACCGATGATCGCGGCCTGCATGAAGCGGCCATGTTCCGGCGTGGTCACCACGTCCTCGGTACCGGCAACGACCAACGTAGGCACCTGGATACGGCCGAGTTGCTCACGGTAATCGGCGTCGCGTACTGCCGCGCAGTTGGCGGCGTAGCCCTGTGGAGAGGTCTGCGCGAGCATCTGGCAGATGCGCTGCGCCTGCTCAGGTTGGGCCTGGGCAAACGCGGGGGTGAACCAGCGAGCGATCGAGGCGTCGCGCAGGTCGGCCATGGCCTGCTGGCCGCCTTTGAGCACCATGTCGATGCGGGTATTCCACACTTCGTCATTGGCGATCTTGGCCGCGGTATTGCACAGGGTCAGGCTGTGCAGACGCTCGCCCGCATTGATACCCAGCCACTGGCCGATCAGGCCACCCATGGACAAGCCGACGAAGTGGGCATGCCGGATATCCAGTGCATCGAGCAGCGCCAGCACATCGCCGCCCAGTTGCTCGATGCTGTATGGGCCATCGGTGACCAGCGAAGCGCCGTGACCGCGAGTGTCGTAACGCAGTACACGCAAGTGCTCGCTCCACAGCGGAATCTGACTGTCCCACATGCCCAGGTCAGTCCCCAGGGAGTTGGACAGCACCAGCACCGGGGCATCGTCCGGGCCATCGAGTCGATAGTTCAGTACGCCATCGGCCAGTTGCAAATGCGCCACAGCGGTCTCCTTCAGGCAGTGAAACGTTGATGTTCAGCCACGGCGCGCGCCACCCAGACGCGGGCCTGGCCAAGGTAATGGGCAGGGTCGAGCAGACGGTCTAGCTCTTGTTCAGTCAGTTCGGCGGTCACCTGCGGCTCGTCGCCCAGCACAGCGCGCAAATGGCGCTGTTCGGCCACGGCGCGCTGGCAGCATTGCTCGAGCAAGTGATGGGCGCGGTCGCGGCCAAGGCGTTGGGCCAGGACGATGCTCACCGCCTCGGCCAGCACCAGGCCCTGGGTCAGGTCGAGGTTACGGCGCATGCGCTCGGCGTCCACCTCCATGCCTTCGACGATCACCTGGGCCTGGCGCAAGGCGCCTGAAACCAGGCAGCAGATCTCCGGCAGTGTTTCCCACTCGGCATGCCACAGGCCGAGGCTGCGCTCGTGCTCCTGGGGCATGGCTGCGTAAAGCGTCGATAGCAGCCCCGGCACCCGGGTGGCGGCACCGATCAGCACTGCAGCGCCCACCGGGTTGCGCTTGTGCGGCATGGTCGACGACCCACCCTTGCCAGGCGCGGAAGGCTCGAACACCTCGCCCGCCTCGGTCTGCATCAGCAGGCTGACATCGCGGCCCAGCTTGCCCAGGCTACCGGCAATAAGGCCCAGCACCGAGGCGAACTCCACCAGGCGGTCGCGCTGGGTGTGCCAGGGTTGCTCGGGCAAGGTCAGTTGCAACTGTGCGGCCAGGCCCTCGGCGACCGGCAACGCTTTGCTGCCCAAGGCCGCCAGGCTGCCGGAAGCGCCACCGAACTGCAGCACCAGCAAGCGCGGACGCAGCTCCTGCAGCCGTTGGCGGTGGCGCGTAACGGCGCCCAGTATGCCGGCAAGCTTCATGCCCAGGGTCACCGGGGTGGCGTGCTGCAGCCAGGTACGCCCCACCAGCGGTGTGTCGGCGTGCAGCAGGGCCTGGCGCGACAAGGTTTCGGCCAGCGTGGCGAGGTCAGCCTCGATCAGCGCCAGTGCATCACGCAACTGCAGCACCAGCCCGGTATCCATCGCATCCTGGCTGGTGGCGCCCAAGTGCACATAGCGTTCGGCCTCGGGAACACCACTGGCGATCACCTTGCCCAGCGCCTTGACCAGCGGGATTGCCGAGTTGCCTGCCGTGGCAATGGCATCGGCGAGCGCGCGAACGTCAAAGCGCTCGGCCTGGCAGGCCGCCTCGATGGCCGCTACCGCGCTGTGCGGCACCAGGCCGGCAGCAGCCTCGGCACGGGCCAGGGCAGCTTCGAAATCGAGCATGCCCTGCAGACGGCCGCGGTCGGAAAAGATCTCGCGCATGGCCGGGGCGGTGAAATAGGCGTCGAACAGTAGGTTGCTCATGCAACGTCCTTAATCATCATGGTGCAGGTACGCCGCCTGTTTCGGCAGGCGCAGGCTGAACAGGAACGCGATTGCCATCATCGCCGTCACGTACCAGTAAAAGGTGTTCTCCATACCCAGGCTTTTCAAGCCCAGGGCCACATACTCGGCCGAGCCGCCGAACATTGCGTTGGCTACCGCGTAAGCCAGGCCTACACCAAGCGCACGCACCTGCGGCGGGAACATCTCGGCCTTCACCAGGCCACTGATCGAGGTGTAGAAACTGACGATGCACAGTGCCAGGGTCACCAGTACGAAGGCCATGAACGGGCTACTGACGGTCTTCAACGCCATCAGCAACGGCACGGTGAACAGCGTCCCCAAGGCACCGAACAGCAGCATCGAGTTACGTCGGCCGATACGGTCGGAGAGCATGCCGAAGAACGGCTGCATCACCATGTACAGGAATAAGGCGCCGGTCATCACGAAGCTGGCGTTCTTCGCGGTCATGCCCGCAGTGTTGACCAGGTACTTCTGCATGTACGTAGTGAAGGTATAGAAGATCAGCGAGCCACCGGCGGTATAGCCGAGCACGGTGATGAAGGCTGCCGTGTGGTTGCGGAACAGGCCTTTGATGGAACCTGCGTCCTTGTCCTTGCGGGCTTCGGCGCTGCTGGTCTCGTGCAGCGAGCGGCGCAGCATCAGCGAGATCAGTGCAGCGATGGAGCCGACCACGAACGGAATGCGCCAGCCCCAGGCGCGCAGTTCGTCTTCGGTCAGCAGTTGCTGAAGGATCACCACCACCAGCACTGCCAGCAGTTGGCCGCCGATCAGGGTGACATACTGGAACGAAGCAAAGAAACCACGCTGGCCACGCAGCGCCACCTCACTCATGTAGGTCGCAGTGGTGCCGTACTCGCCGCCTACCGACAGGCCCTGAATCAAGCGGGCCAGCAACAGCAATGCCGGGGCCCAGGTGCCAATGCTCGAGTAGGTGGGTAAACAGGCAATCATCAAGGAGCCGAAACACATCATCAGCACCGAGATCATCAGGGAATTCTTGCGGCCATGGCGGTCCGCCAGGCGACCGAAGATCCAGCCACCGATTGGCCGCATCAGGAAGCCAGCGGCAAACACGCCCGCGGTATTGAGCAACTGAACAGTGGGGTCGTCAGAGGGGAAGAAGGCCGGCGCAAAATAGATTGCACAGAAGGCGTAGACATAGAAGTCGAACCATTCCACCAGGTTGCCTGAAGAGGCACCGACGATGGCGAAGATGCGCTTACTGCGCTCTTCACCGGTGTAGTAGGTTGAGGTCATGACGGCTTTACTCCTGGAGTGTGCTAAGTAGGTCTAGACACACTTAGTAACACACTCGTTCCGCTTCCGGGCTGGCTATTGGCCTTGTGTCGCATAAGTCCGGCCTTTTCGCGGGCCAAGCCCGCGCCCACAAGAGAGGCGTGGTCCCCTGTGAGAACGGGCTTGTCCCGCGAAAAGGCCGGAACAGGTCAAACCCGCTCGATGGCCAACGCCAGACCTTGGCCAACACCGACACACATGGTCGCCAAGCCCTTGCGCCCGCCGCTCTTCTCCAGTTGGTGCAGTGCAGTCAGCACCAGGCGCGCACCACTCATGCCCAGCGGGTGGCCCAGGGCAATCGCACCGCCGTTGGGGTTCACCTGCGGCGCATCATCGGCCACGCCCAGCTCACGCAGCACCGCCAGGCCTTGGCTGGCAAACGCTTCGTTGAGCTCGATCACATCGAAATCGCTCATGGCTACACCCAGGCGCTCGGTCAGCTTGCGCACCGCCGGTACTGGGCCAATGCCCATCACCCGTGGCGCTACACCGCCGCTGGCCATGCCCAGAACACGGGCACGCGGGGTCAGGCCGTGCTTCTTCACCGCTTCAGCCGAGGCCAGGATCAGTGCCGCAGCACCGTCGTTCACGCCCGAGGCATTGCCAGCGGTGACCGTCTTATCCGGGCCGTTGACCGGTTTGAGCTTGGCCAGTGCCTCAAGGGTGGTTTCCGGGCGCAGATGCTCATCGCGCTCGACGATGGTTTCGCCCTTCTTGTGGGCGATACGCACAGGCACGATTTCTTCGGCGAAGAAGCCGGCAGCCTGGGCTGCGGCGGCCTTCTGCTGGCTGCGCAGGGCGAAGGCATCCTGGTCGGCACGCGAAACCTGGTAATCGTCTGCGACGTTATCAGCGGTTTCAGGCATGGAGTCCACACCGTACTGGCTCTTCATCAGCGGGTTGATGAAGCGCCAGCCGATGGTCGTGTCTTCAAGCTTCATGTTGCGCGAGTAGGCGCTTTCGGCTTTGCCCATGACAAACGGCGCGCGCGACATGGACTCGACGCCGCCGGCAATGGCCAGCTCCATCTCGCCGCTGGCGATGGCACGGAATGCAGTACCGATGGCGTCCATACCCGAGGCGCACAGGCGGTTCAGGGTCACACCCGGGATACTCTCGGGCAGGCCCGCCAGCAGCAGGGCCATGCGTGCCACGTTGCGGTTATCTTCACCGGCCTGGTTGGCACAGCCAAAAAACACTTCGTCGACCTGATCCCACTGCACACCCGGGTTACGCTCGATCAGCGCCTTGAGCGGTACAGCGGCCAGATCATCGGCACGCACGCCGGCCAAGGCGCCGCCGAAGCGGCCGATGGGGGTGCGAATAGCGTCACAGATAAATACGTCGCGCATCAAGCTTCTCCTGCCAGTGGGCCATGGGCCTCGGCGGTGCGGGTTCAAAGTCACGCAGCGCACCCAGCTCGACCTCGGTTCAGGGTGCTACGTTGGGCTCAGATTAAGGAGAGTGGCGGGTCGCTGACAATCCGATAATCGACTATCCGTGCGTTTATCGAACATATTGTCGTCCAGCCACCCTTTCCCAAGGGGCCGCAGCGCGGCCCGTCAGCGCAGGCTCAGGTTGCGTCGGCGTGGCTCACCAGGCCTTTCACGATCACGCCTACCGCGGCCAGCGCAGCTGGCACCAGCAATGCCGTCAGCACCTGCTCGAAGTTCCAGCCCAGGCCAAGCAGGGTCGCGCCACTCCAGGCGCCGAGAATCGCGCCAAAGCGGCCGATGCCGAGCATCCAGGAAACACCGGTGGCACGCGCTTGGGTCGGATAGAACCGCGCCGCCAGCGAAGGCATGGCCGATTGCGCGCCGTTCACACACATCCCGGCTACCAGCACCAGAGTGGCAAGCACGGTAATGTTGCCCAGGCTCTGCCCTACCGCATAAGCGAACACGCCAGCCAGCAAGTAGAAGATACCGATGACCTTGTGCGGGTTGTAACGGTCCATGGCCCAGCCTACTGCCACGGCACTGAGGACACCACCGAACTGGAACAGCGCACCGATGAACGCGGCCTGCTCCATGCTTGCGCCGCTGTCACGCATCAGCGTCGGCAGCCAGCTGGTCAGCAGGTAGACAATGACCAGGCCCATGAAGTAGGTCAGCCACAGCAGCATCGTACCCAGGCCATAGGTGCCGGAGAAGATCACTGCGAACACGTTACGCGCGGCCACAGCCTTCTGTTCCGGCACACTGAAGCTGGCTGCCTGCGCTACGACGGCCGGTGCAATCGGCGCCAGGGTCTTGCGCACCTTGTCGGTACCGCGGTTGCGTACAACCAGAAAGCGTGCCGACTCAGGCAGCCAGACCATCAGCACCACAACCAGCAGCAGCGGCAGCACACCGCCCACCACCAACAGGCTATGCCAGCCGTAGGCCGGGATCATCTTCGCGGAAATGAACCCACCACCGGCCATGCCCAGGTTGAAACCGCAGAACATGCTGGTCACCAACAGTGACTTGAGGCGCTCTGGGGTGTATTCGGAAAGCAGTGTGGTGGCATTGGGCATACCGGCACCCAGCCCGAGGCCGGTCAGAAAGCGCAGCATCAGCAACTGGTCGACGTTGCTGGCGTAGGCCGAGGCCAGGCTGAAACCACCGAACACCAACACCGCACCTACCAGCACGACCTTGCGGCCAAAGCGGTCGGCCAGCGGCCCTGACCCCAAGGCACCGAACACCATCCCGATCAATGCGGCGCTCATCACCGGGCCAAGGCTGGCGCGGTCGATACCCCATTCCTGGGACAATGCCGGAGCGATAAAGCCCATGGCCGCAGTATCCAGACCGTCGAGGAAGACAATCAGGAAGCAAAGGATCACCACGCGCCACTGGTAGCGCGACAGCGGTTGTTCATTGATGAAGGATTGAACGTCGAGGCAGTTCCCGACAGATTGTGGCTTGTTCATTGTTGTTATCCAGAAATTGGGCACAGTCGAGCCACTGCACAAGGGCAACCGGTACAGGGTTCAAAGTCGAAGAAATGCGGCCTGAGTCAGCCTGGATACAACACAACTGCGTGCGGGTGCGGCCGCAGCAGCGAAGTGACAGTGGTCATGATGTGCGCCTCTTGTGTTTTTCTTGTTCGGTCGGCACAGCCGACCGCTGCGAGAGACATTAATCAGCCAATGGAGGGCGCGCAATTCGTCCAGAGCGACACTGTGCGTTTATCGAACAGGAAACGGTTGGCATGTTCGATAACAGTGCACAACGGCAAGACGGGCTGTACGTGTTTCAGCCAAACAACTGATGACAAAGATCGCGACTGGATGCCAGCAGGATCGGCAAGAAGCGCTGCTCCAGCTCGCTTCGGCTTACACGCCCCACATGGGTACTGACATTCAACGCCGCAAGCACCTGCCCGGACGCATCATAAATCGGCACCGCTATCGAACGCAGCCCCTGCTCCAGTTCCTGGTCGACCACGCACCAGCCCTGCTCACGCACCTGCTGAATGCAAGCGAACAGCGACTCCGGATCATGCAAGGTACGGCTGGTGCGGGCCTTGAGGTCGGCGCGGTCAAGGTACTCGCGCAAGCTGGTGTCGTCCATCGCTGCCAACAGAATGCGCCCCATCGACGTGCAGTAGGCCGGCAGCCGCCCACCGACTGACAGATCGACCGATATCAACCGCTCCACAGTGGCCGAACGGGCTATATAAAGAATGTCGTCGCCTTCGAGGGTGGCCATGTTGGCAGCCTCGTGCAACTGATCGCTGATGCGGTCCAGATAAGGTTGGGCCGACATCGCCAAGGGCGTCGACGAAAGGTAGGCGTGGCCAAGGGTCAGCACCTTGGGTAGCAGCGAATAGGTACGCCCATCGGTCGTGGCATAGCCGAGCTTGATCAGCGTATGCAAACAACGACGCACCGCCGCTCGTGGGATCTCGGTGCGGTGGCTGATCTGAGCGATGGTCAGGTGGCGCTTGCGCTCCTGGAATGCCTGGATCACGGCAAGCCCCCGCGCCAGCGAAGTCATGAAATCCGGGTCACCGGTAAATGCCTGAATGCGCTTGGCTGGCGAGGCCACGATTGGCGGCGCCAAGGCAGGGGCGCTCGGGCGCACCGACTCTGGGCTGGCAGTTTCGTTGGCCGGGATTTCGTCACTCATCGCTCACCTCAAAAAAATCGCTGCTTCGTGCGATTATCGAACAAACGGCCGATAATCGCAATTGACCGCTGACACGTTTGCTTATACCTTTCTTCTGCCACTTGTGGCTTCTTTGGAGAGACTGGTCAGGTACCCACCGTAGAAGTCCCCAGGCAACGGCCTCGCCTTTGTGCGAGGCCGTTTTTATTTCCCTGCCTGGCATCTGAACATAAGCGAACTTTCCAAGCGCCGGCCGTTCAAACTTTGCACAAGCAGCCATTACCCGCAACTTGAACGACGGTTGTAAGGGCTGGGTAAATAACACTGTCTGGCGTTTTATCGATTGCTATAATCCAGTCGGCTGGCCCGGATCCGCATTCGGGCAAGGCACTTACGGCCTGACCCTTATCCGACGACCAGCACGCCCTGTGCATGGGCAACGTGCACGTGCACGCACTACCGGCCACTTTTACATTCAGGTACTACTGTGACGAAAGATGAACTGCGCGCGGAACTGGAGCGCCAGGCTGAACGTTACAAGGAAGTTTATGGTGGTGAAGTCACCACTTACGCCGCTCAACCGGAACCGGAGCGCAAACCTTGGCGCAAACGGGCCACGGTCCAGGATCAGGCCTTCAACCAGGAACTGGAGAAGATGGAGAAAGAGTTGCGCAACGAAGACACCTGAGCGGCTTGCCGCGCGCAATTGCATTCGCGGTCGAGGGCGGCGCCCCTGGCACCGATCGTTACCAAAAGGCCGAGTATGAAATGGAATTACACAAATTTCATACAGCTGTTTGAATCATGATTAGCCATTCCCGTTTGCAGGAAAACGGCGAAATTCGGCGTTTTTTGTGATTTTTAGTGAAACCTTCTACGCTTTACTCCGTGGACGCCAATGCTTGGAAGTCGGTCAAAAGACTGCCATCGGTCAGCTGCGGGTGCATCGATTGCCAAGGTTTTCTGGCATAATCCCGCCCCCCAAATGACCGCCAGACAACCTTCATGATCGATTTATTCAGCGGACTGGATGCCTGGGTATTGGTGAGCCTGCTGCTCGCCCTGACCTTCGTGCTCGCATTCGAGTTCATCAATGGCTTTCATGACACCGCCAACGCGGTAGCCACCGTCATCTATACCAAAGCCATGCCACCACACCTGGCCGTGTTCTTCTCCGGGGTGTTCAACTTCCTTGGCGTTCTGCTGGGCGGTGTCGGGGTGGCTTACGCCATCGTTCACCTGCTGCCGGTCGAGCTGCTGATCAATGTGAACACCGGGCATGGCCTGGCCATGGTCTTCTCGTTGCTGGCTGCGGCCATCACCTGGAACCTGGGTACCTGGTATTTCGGCATCCCGGCCTCGAGCTCGCACACCTTGATCGGTTCGATCCTTGGCGTGGGCCTGGCCAATGCCCTGATCAGCGACATTCCCTTGGGTGACGGCGTCAACTGGCAGAAGGCGATCGACATCGCCATGTCCCTGGTCATTTCGCCCATGGCCGGCTTTGCTGTGGCTGCGCTGTTGCTGCTCGGCCTGAAATGGTGGCGCCCGCTGTCGAAGATGCACAAGACGCCAGAGCAGCGCCGCAAGCTCGACGACAAGAAGCATCCCCCCTTCTGGAACCGCCTGGTGCTGGTGATTTCGGCAATGGGCGTGAGCTTCGTACACGGCTCCAACGATGGCCAGAAAGGCATCGGCCTGATCATGCTGGTACTGATCGGCATTGTTCCGGCCAAGTTCGTGCTCGACCTGAACAGCACCACCTACCAGATCGAGCGCACCCGCGACGCGACGATGCACCTGAGCCAGTTCTACCAGCGCAACGCCGCCACCCTGGGCGAGTTCCTGGCACTGGGCAAGGCGCAAGCCAGCGACCTGCCGGAGCAGTTCAGTTGCAACCCGCAACAGACCGAACCCACCATCGCCGCACTGCAATCCTCGCTGCAGGGCGTGACCGATTACCGTGCCCTGGAAGCCGACAAGCGCGTGGAAGTGCGCCGCTATCTGCTGTGCCTGGATGACACGGCGAAGAAGGTCGGCAAGCTGCCGGGGCTGGATGCGCGTGAAAAGGCCGACCTCGACAAATTGCGCAAGGACCTCACCGCCACCACCGAATATGCCCCGTTCTGGGTAATCGTTGCCGTCGCCCTGGCTCTGGGCCTGGGCACCATGGTCGGCTGGAAACGCGTGGTACTGACCGTAGGCGAGAAGATCGGCAAACAGGGCATGACCTATGCCCAGGGCATGTCGGCCCAGATCACCGCAGCATGCGCCATTGGCATGGCCAACGTGTTCGCCCTGCCGGTTTCGACTACCCACGTGTTGTCGTCCGGCGTGGCCGGCACCATGGTTGCCAACAAGAGCGGCCTGCAAGGCGGCACAGTGAAAACCATCCTGCTGGCCTGGGTATTGACCCTGCCGGCGACGATGGGCCTGGCGGCTGGCCTGTTCTGGCTGGCGTCCAAGGTGATGGGCTGAGCCATAGCGGCGCAGTGAAAAGGGCCGCTTTGCGGCCCATCGCCGGCAAGCCGGCTCCCACAGGTACAGCGCAGACCTCAAGAGCTGCGCGGTCCCTGTGAATGCTAACGCTTCTTGCCCCCGAGCAATGACCCCATCAACCCCCGCACCAGCTGGCGCCCCAACTGGTTGGCCGCCTGACGCACCGCCGACTTGATCGCCTGCCCCGCCGCGCTCTGCAAGAAATCCCCGGCCTTGTCGACCAGGCTGTCATCATCCGCCTTGGGCGCCGGCACGGGCTCTACCGGCTCGCCTTTGCGCCGGGCCAGCATTTCGTACGCCGACTCCCGGTCAATAGGCTTGTCATAGCGCCCCGCCAACGGTGACCCTGCTATCAGCGCACTACGCTCGGCCACACCCAACGGCCCGATTCGCGATTGCGGCGGCGCAATCAGCACCCGCTGAACCATCGCCGGAGTGCCCCTTTCTTCAAGCGTACCCACCAGAGCCTCGCCAATCCCCAGCTCGGTCAGCACTGCCAGAGTGTCGAATGCCGGGTTCGGGCGAAAGCCGTCTGCCACGGCCCGCAGCGATTTCTGCTCCTTGGCGGTAAAGGCCCGCAGCCCATGCTGGATGCGCAACCCCAGTTGGGCCAGCACGCTGTCGGGCAGATCGCCCGGCGACTGGGTGACAAAGAACACCCCCACGCCCTTGGAGCGAATCAGCCGAACCACCTGTTCCAAGCGATCCTGCAGGGCTTTCGGGGTGCCGTTGAACAGTAGATGCGCTTCATCGAAAAACAGCGCAAGTACCGGCTTGTCGGCATCGCCTCGCTCCGGCAACTGCTCGAACAGCTCGGCCAGCAGCCACAGCAGGAAGGTGGCGTATACCTTCGGGGCCTCATGCACCAACCGGCTGGCATCGAGCAGGTGAATTCGCCCACGACCATCAGCGTCCGTGCGCAACAGGTCCTCAAGTTGCAATGCCGGCTCACCGAACAGCGCCTCGGCACCCTGTTGCTCCAGCGTTGCCAAACGCCGCAACAATGCCTGGGTCGAGGCCGTGGTCATCAGCGCACTGTCTTCGCCCAGCAACTGGGGATTGTCTTTAAGGTGGGCCAGCAGCGCCTTGAGGTCCTTGAGGTCGAGCAGCAGCAACCCGTCACGGTCAGCCACCTTGAATGCGGCATATAACGCAGCCTGCTGGCTGTCGGTCAGCTCAAGCAGATTGCCGAGCAACAGGGGCCCCATCTCACTGAGGGTGGTGCGCAGCGGGTGGCCGGACTGCCCGGCGATATCCCACAGGCTCAGCGGGTAGGCCTGCGCCTTGTAACCCAGCCAAGGCATGCCGGCAATGCGCTCGGCCACCTTGCCCTGGGGCGCACCCGCCGCACCGGCACCGCACAGGTCACCTTTGACATCGGCGGCGAACACTGCCACACCAGCATCACTGAACACCTCCGCCAGGTGTTGCAAGGTCACGGTCTTGCCGGTACCGGTGGCACCGGCAACCAGGCCATGGCGGTTAGCCAGGCGCATGGCTTGAGTCACAGGCTGGCCATCCGGGCCAGCGCCTACAACTATGGTCGAAGTTTCCGACATCTTTTTAATCCTCTGCTCAAGCTTGACCACCCACCAGCCGATAGCTCTGGATGATATTCGCCTTTGAAGACAGAACACCCCTGAAAGGACTTTCGGGATGTTGCACTGTTTTAAGCGGTACTCGTGCGAACGCCCGATAAAAACCTTAGCGGAACCGATCACGCCATGAACAAAAGCCTTCGTTTCAGCCACAAGATTCTTTTGGCCGCATCACTGATCGTGATACTCGCCTTCAGCCTGTTCACCCTCTACAACGACTATCTCCAGCGTAATGCCATCCGTGAAAACCTGGAGAATTATCTGGCTGAAATGGGCACATCCACTTCGAACAACATTCGCAACCTGTTCGAAGGCCGTATAAAACTGGTTGAAAACCTGGCGCAGAACATCGCCCAGCAACCTGCCAGCGCAGAAACGCTGATGGGCCAGAGCGCCCTGACGTCAAGCTTCCTGACCGTCTACCTGGGCAAGGTCGACGGTGGCTTCAGCGTGCGACCCGACTCGAAGATGCCTGATGGCTACGACCCACGCACCCGCCCCTGGTACAAGGATGGCATGAGCGCCCCGGGCGCCATCCTCACCGAGCCCTACATCGACATGACCACCAACCAGATGGTCATCGGCATCCTCAGCAAAGTGTCCGCGGGTGTCGGCGTGGTCGGTGGCGACCTGGCCCTGGACGGCCTGGTGCAGATCATCAACTCGCTGAATTTCGGCGGCATGGGCTATGCCTTCCTGGTCAACGACCAAGGCAAGATTCTGGTGCACCCGGACAAGGCACTGGTCATGAAATCGCTGTCGGACCTGTTCTCGCAGCACACGCCGAAACTGACCGGCGAGCTCACCGAAATCGAGGCCGATGGCCAGACCCGCCTGCTGACCTTCACCCCGATCAAGGGCCTGCCATCGGCCAACTGGTACATCGGCCTGTCGGTGGACAAGGACAAAGCCTTTGCCATGCTCAGCAACTTCCGTACGTCGGCCGTGATCGCCACGGCGGTGGCGGTCGTGATCATCATTGGCTTGCTGGGCCTGCTGATCCGCGTGCTGATGCAACCCTTGCTCACCATGACCCGCGCCATGGAAGACATCGCCGAAGGTGAAGGCGACCTGACCAAACGCCTGAAAATCCACAACCATGATGAGTTCGGCATCCTCGGCACCGCCTTCAACCGCTTCGTCGAGCGCATCCACGGCTCGATCCGCGAGGTGTCCTCGGCCACCGAGCAGGTCAACGAAGTGGCCCTGCGCGTGATCAGCGCCTCCAACTCGTCGATGACCAACTCGGACGAGCAGTCCAACCGCACCAACAGCGTTGCCGCGGCCATCAACGAACTGGGCGCCGCCGCCCAGGAAATCGCCGGCAATGCCGCCCAGGCCTCGCAACATGCAAGCTCTGCACGCCTGCTGGCCGAAGAGGGCCAGCAAGTCGTGACGCGCAATATCGAGGCGATGAATCGCCTGTCGGACCTGATCGTCACCTCCAGCGCGCACATCGAAACGCTCAACAGCAAGACGGTGAACATCGGCCAGATCCTTGAGGTGATCACCAGTATTTCCCAACAGACCAACCTGCTGGCGCTGAACGCCGCCATCGAAGCCGCACGGGCTGGAGAAGCCGGGCGTGGTTTTGCCGTGGTCGCCGACGAAGTACGCAACCTGGCGCACCGTACCCAGGAGTCGGCGCAACAGGTACAGGCGATGATCGAGGAGCTGCAGGTCGGTGCCCGCGAGTCGGTCGATACCATGGGCCAGAGCCAGCGCCACAGCCAGGACAGCATGGCGATCGCCAACCAGGCCGGTGAGCGCCTGGACAGCGTCACCGTGCGCATCGGTGAAATCGACGGCATGAACCAGTCGGTGGCCACTGCAACCGAGGAGCAGACAGCCGTGGTCGACTCGATCAACATGGACATCAATGAGATCAACATGCTCAACCAGGAAGGGGTCGAGAACCTGCAGGCCACCCTGCGGGCGTGCTCGGACCTGGAGCAGCAGGCCTCCCGCCTCAAGCACCTGGTAGGCAGCTTCCGCATCTAGCGCCAAGCGGCAAGCTGCAAGTAAAAGCGGATTTGGCGCCGCCTCTTGCTTGCAGCTTGCAGCTTGCAGCTCCCACCCAACCCAACCGAACAAACTATCCTTCAGGTAGGTCAACCTTAGGCGCGTCATCCCCGGCCTGTTACAGCCCGATGACGGACCAAAAGTCGATCCCGGAGGGATGCTGATCGTGCACATCGCTGACATCACCATGTTCTACGCCCCGGCCAGCGGCGGCGTACGCACTTATCTTGATGCCAAACACCACCGTCTCGACGCCATTGACGGCGTACGCCACAGCCTGTTGATTCCCGGAGCCAGCGCTCGCCAGGAAGACGGCATCTATCAAGTTCCGGCTCCGCCCCTGCCCTTCGGCAAAGGCTACCGCTTCCCAGTGCGGCTGGCCCCCTGGTGCAATGTGCTGCGCGGCCTCAAGCCCGACCTCATCGAGGTGGGTGACCCCTACCTGACCGCCTGGGCGGCCCTCGAGGCCCGGCGTCAGCTGGATGTACCCGTGATCGGTTTCTATCACTCCGACTTGCCGCTGCTGGTCAGCAACCGCATGGGCAACTGGTTCATGCCAAATGTAGAAGCCTATGTCAGCAAGCTGTACGGCAATTTCGACCGAGTGCTGGCGCCCAGCCAGGTGATGGCCGACAAGCTTCGCCGCCTGGGTGTGCGCGATGTCCATGTGCAGCGCCTGGGCGTCGATCTGGCCACGTTCAACCCGCAACACCGTGACCCGCAACTGCGCGCCGAACTGGGCATACCCGATACCAGTCGCCTGCTGGTCTTCGCTGGCCGTGGCTCGCGGGAAAAAAACCTGCCCGTACTGCTCGATTGCATACAGCGCCTTGGCCGCCCTTACCACCTGTTGCTGGTGGGCTCGAACATGCCAGCCAACGTCCCTGACAACGTCAGCGTGATCAATCGATTCTGCGCGCCGCAGGACGTCGCCAGGCTGGTGGCCAGCGCCGACCTGCTGGTGCATGCCGGCGACCAGGAAACCTTCGGCCTGGTCATCCTTGAAGCAATGGCCAGCGCCACTCCCGTGGTGGCCGTGCACGCCGGGGCCTTCGGCGAGATCGTCAATGAGCAGTGCGGGCGCCTGTGCCGGGCAAACGATGGGCAGGCCATGGCCACTGCAGTGCGTGAGGTGTTCGAAGCCGGCGTGCGCAAGCTCGGGGCCCAGGCCCGCAGCCACGTTGAGCAACATTATTCGTGGGACAATGTCGTCGCCGGCCTGCTGCAGCACTATCAAGCGGTGCTTGGCCATCAACCACAGGTACGCGCCCATGCTTGAGGCCAGCACCGCGCCGGGCAGCCTGATGCTCGTGCTGCACGATATCGCGCCTGAGACCTGGCCGGACTACCAGCCCTTCGTTCAGGCGGTCGACGAAATGGGCCATGTGCCCATGACCTGGCTGGTAGTGCCGAACTTCCATCACCGCAACCCGCTGGCAGGCTCCCCAGCATTCTGCCGCCTGCTCGAAAGGCGCCTGGCGCGTGGCGATGAACTGGCGTTGCATGGCTTGTATCACGCCGACGATGGGCCATCGCCAAGCAGCCTGCGTGAGTACTTCATGCGCCGCCTGTACACCCATGAGGGTGAATTCTATGCCTTGAACCAGGCGCAGGCCATGCGACGCCTGGAGGCCGGCCTTGAAGTCTTCGCCCGGCAAGGCTGGCCCGTCGCAGGCTTCGTCGCCCCGGCCTGGCTGATGAGCCAAGGCACCCGCCAGGCCCTGAGCCAACTGCCGTTGCGCTACACCAGCACACCACAGCACCTGTATCGCTTGCCGGACTTCACTGCGTTCAATGCCCCCGGCCTGGTCTGGAGTGCCCGCAGCGCCTGGCGCCGCAGCGTGTCGCGAGTGGTCTGTGACTGGCAATGCAGGCGCTGGCGCAACGCGCAAACCCTGCGCCTTGGGCTGCATCCGGTGGACATGCGCCACCGCTCCTCACGAGATTACTGGCTGCGAACGCTGGACAAGCTGCTGATGCAAGGCCGCGCCCCCCTGACCAAGTCGGCCTGGCTACAGCGCCAGGCAAACGGATGAACCGTCTGGGCTGGCTGGCCATGGCTTTGGTGACGGCCATGGTGATACCGGCCCTGCTGGGGGGAAGCGAACTGCTGCCCCGGCTCAAGGCCTTCGACCCCGGCTTGATGCTGACCCTGCTGGGCATGATCCTGCTGTGCTGGGTGATCAATGCCGTGCGGCTGCGCCTGCTGCTTGGCCAGCAGGGAGCAAAGCTTGGGCACGTACGCAGCCTCGGCGTGGTGATGGCCACCGAATTCGCCATTTGCACCACCCCAGGCGGCAGTGGTGGGCCGCTGACACTCATGGCGCTGCTGGCCCGCGACCGTATCGGCCCGGCACGCAGCGGCGCGGTGTTTGCCATGGACCAGTTGAACGACCTGCTGTTCTTCTTCTGTGCCATGTTGGCAATAGCCGGTTACGCACTGTTCCACAGCCTTGGCCGCAGCCAGCAGAGCATGTTGCTGGGCAGCGCGCTGTTGCTGTGCTCGGCACTGGCGGCAATAGTGGCGCTGCTACGTTACCGACGGACGGTGATGCGCCTCAACGGGCGGCTTTTGCAGCGCATGGGGATGGCGCCGGCGCGCAAACGGCGCTGGGCACGCAAGCTGTTGCATTTCATCGATGCCTTGGCGCAGATCTGGCAGCTTCCCAAAAGCACGTTGGTGCTTGTGTTCACCCTCACCTGCGCGCACTGGAGCCTGCGCTACAGCGTGCTGTACCTGGTGTTGCAAGGCTTGGGCGTGGAGTTGTCGTGGATCCCGAGTTTTCTGGTGCAGATGCTCTCGCTCAGTGCCGGGCAATTCAGCCTGCTGCCGGGCGGAGCCGGGGCCGCCGAGCTGACATCGGCAAGCCTGTTGACGCCTCTGGTGGGCAGCTCCACCGCTGCCGCAGCGATCCTGATCTGGCGTGCGGTCACTTACTATTTTTACCTGCTGGCCGGGGGGCCGGTGTTCGTCTGCCTGCTGGCGCGCCCCCTACTGGAGCGCTGGCGGCGTCAGGCGGGTTGAGCTGGCGCCAGAGCTCGGCGGCACCGGGAAAATCGGTGCCGTCCTGTTCGCTCAGGGCATCGGGGTCATAGCGGGCAAGGCAGCCTTCACCGAGGGTGGGCGGTGCTGATGCGGTGGGTTTGTTGCGTGAGCTTGTCATGTTGCATCCCCTGCATAGCTGGGGCTGCGTTGCAGCCCCAAAGCCCGTATCAGTCGAACACGACAGTCTTGTTGCCGTGCACCAGCACGCGGTCTTCCAAGTGATAGCGCAGGCCACGGGCAAGCACCATCTTCTCGACGTCGCGGCCGAAGCGGACCATGTCCTCGATGCTGTCGGCATGGCTCACACGTACCACGTCCTGCTCGATGATCGGGCCTGCGTCCAGCTCTTCAGTCACGTAGTGGCAAGTAGCACCGATCAGCTTCACCCCACGCAGGGCGGCCTGGTGGTAAGGCTTGGCACCGACGAACGACGGCAGGAAGCTGTGGTGGATGTTGATGACTTTTTCGGCGTAATCCTGGCACAACTGCGGTGGCAGGATTTGCATGTAACGCGCCAGCACCACCACATCGGCCGCATGTTCCTGAACCAGGCGCGACACTTCAGCAAACGCAGGCGCCTTGTCTTTCGGGTCGACCGGTACATGGAAGAACGGGATGCCGTGCCACTCGACCATGCTGCGCAGGTCGTTGTGGTTGGAAATCACGCAGGGGATCTCGCAATCCAGTTCATCGGTGTGCCAGCGGTGCAACAGGTCAGCCAGGCAGTGGGATTCGCGGCTCGCCATCAGCACCACGCGCTTTTTCTGAGCCGAGTCAGTAATGCGCCAGGCCATGGAAAACTCTTCGGCGATCGGCGAGAAGGCTTCACGGAAGGCCTCGATACCAAATGGCAGCGATTCGGCGCGGATTTCATGGCGCATGAAGAACCAGCCACTCTGCTCATCGGAGTGGTGGCTCGCTTCGTTGATCCAGCCATTGTACAAAGCCAGGAAATTACTGACTTTCGCCACGATACCAACACGGTCGGGGCAAGCGATCACCAGACGATAGGTGCGCATGAATAAGACTCCAGAACTTCGCAAAGGCGCTCATTCTAGCGGCCCGCCCGGAAAAACGCAGTAATCATTGCACCCCACCGCCGCCCGCCCCCTCGCTTACACGCAAGCTGCGGCACGCTGCAACAGCGAGGGTGAAACATGACGAATTACGGGGCCTTATGTAAATATTTTTTTAACCTTGAGATATTTTGTCACAGCGACATAAACAGTTGAGGAACTGATTAATAGGTTTACTTGAGAGTTTCGCCTGTCTATTATTGCTCCACACATTTCCGAACACGCATTAAGGAACACTCCATGTCCCTGATCAACGAATACCGCGCCACCGAAGAAGCCATCAAGGAACTTCAGGCCCGCCTGGCCAACCTGTCGCAGGATGACAAGCTGAAAAAAGAACTGGAGTTCGAAGGCAAACTGCGCACCCTGATGGGCGAATACTCCAAATCGCTGCGCGACGTCATTGCCCTGCTCGACCCGGAGTCGAAACTGAGCAAAGGGCCACGTGGCGCCGTCAAGACCACCGCCACCAAACGTGCGCGCAAGGTCAAGCAATACAAAAACCCGCACAATGGTGAAGTGATCGAAACCAAAGGCGGCAACCACAAAACCCTGAAAGAGTGGAAAGCCAAATGGGGTGGCGATGTGGTTGAAAGCTGGGCGACCCTGCTGGACTGATTGTCCGCTCGATCGCTGTACTGCTAAAAACAAAAACGCCGGCACGATGCCGGCGTTTTTGTTTGCTTGTATAAAACCACTCAAACACTGATGGCAAACTGCTCCGCCAGTTGTCGGGCATGCGCCTGCCAGGCATCCAGCACCTGACGCCCGGCCTCGTCCGCGTTGGCCCAGGCGCTTTGGCGCGCCTGCTCGAAGTCACCCAGCGTGTTGGGTGCACCCCAATGCGGATCGCTCAGCCGCTGCTGGCAGAAACCATACCAGCGTTGCCGCTCTTCGCTATTCAAGGTTTCCGGGAAGTTGCGCGCCCGATACCGGAACAACAACTCAGGCATGCGCGGGTCATCGAACATCCAGTGGCCTTGCCCCAACTGTGCAGGGTCCAGCGTTCTTACTTGTTCGCACAGCCGGCGGTCGCGGTCGCCGAGAAACCCTTCATACAATTGCTGTTCCGGATCGTCACTCGGAACAAAGTCGTCCTTGCCGTAAATGTGTTCCAGCTTGTGTTGCCAAGCATTCTGTTGATTGGCCAACTCTTCAGCGCGTGATTGCACGAGCGCCAAATCGATACCGAGCCGTTGCTGATCGGGCGCGCGCAATACCGAGAGCGGCGCCACTACCGGGCAGCGATTGATCTGCACCAACTTCAGCGGTATGGGTAATTGCCCGTCAGACAATTCCTCACGACGCGTGTACAAGCGTTCACGAAGCACCTCGGCACTTTCCCTTAATAAGGGTAGGGTTTCCTGTTGCAGGTCGCACACAATCAGCGCGTTGCGATTACGTGGGTGCCAGGCCAAAGGCAAGACCACCCCCAGATAATTGCGCGCCGCCGAGAACCGCCCCGATATATGCACCAACGGCTGCAGCAGACGGATTTGCTCCATCACTTTGTGCTTGCTGCGCAACTGGAACAGCCACTCATACAACTTGGGTTGCTTGTGCCGGATCAGACGCGCCAGTGCGATGGTGGCCCGCACGTCGGAAAGTGCCTCGTGTGCATGCCCATGCTCGATGCCATTGGCCTTGCTGAGCAGTTCAAGACGCAGGCTGGTGCGCCCGTCCTGTTGCGGCCAGACGATGCCTTCAGGGCGAAGGGCATAAGCAGTGCGTACCACATCGATCAAGTCCCAGCGGCTATTGCCGCCCTGCCACTCCCGGGCATAGGGGTCGAAGAAGTTGCGGTACAGGCTGTAGCGGGTAACCTCGTCGTCGAAGCGCAAGGTGTTGTAACCGGCGCCACAGGTCCCCGGGAGGGCCAGTTGCGCGTGCACCCGCGTCATGAACTCGGCTTCGCACAGGCCTTGGCTGGCCAGTTGCTGGGGGGTGATACCCGTCACCAGGCAGGCCGCCGGGTGCGGCAGGATATCGTCGCTGGGGCGGCAATAAAGACTGATCGGCTCGTCGATCTCATTGAGCTCGAAGTCGGTGCGCACTCCGGCCACCTGCAACGGCCTGTCGCAGCGCGGGTTGATACCGGTGGTTTCGTAGTCGTGCCAGAAAATGCTAGAGGTCACGGGGACGTCCTGATCAAAGGTCGCCCCGATTCTAGCGGACATGGCCTCAGACGGAAGCGTTGGCCGGGTGGAAACTGAAATAGTCGCGCAACGAGCGCACGAATTCGTCGTATTCGCGTGGTGCCTGCAGCAGCATGAAGCCCGAATCGTAATGGCCAGGCGTCTGGTCCTCACGGCACCACAGGCAACTGGCGGTCAGGTTGATGAACTGAAAGCCACCACCGGGCAGCGGCAGGCGCAACTGCAACTCGAAATCCGGCCCCACCAGCACCGGTAACTGGCTGATCAACATCAAGCCATCTTCCGAGGCATTGCCCAGCTGCCCGATCGGCTGATCGGTAAAGCGGTTGAAGACCCTCAGTACACAAGGTAACTGATGGCGTTCGATATGACGCTGATTGAACATGGTCACAATTGCAGTCCGTACCCGATGCCAGGAATACGAGGTACTGGCGGTTGTTGTAACAACTGAGTTACAGGTTAACGCAGCGCACGCGGCAAATCCCGTGAAATAAACGATACCTTGGTGTTAACGCCAAGGAGAGGTATTCACCGGGCTGGCCATCGCACCCTCGCCAGCGCGGTAGTGGCCCAGCTTCTCCAGAGTCTGCAGTCGCGCCTTGGCCCGGTAGGCATACTCGTTGCGCGGATACTGCTGGATCAGGTATTCGTAGGTTTGTGCTGCGTCCACGAAAAGCTTCTGGCGCTCCAGGCACTGACCCCGCAGCAACGACACTTCCGGATGGATGAACGGCCGCGCGCGGCTGGTACGATCGACCTGTGACAGCTCGAGCATGACCCGCTGGCAATCGCCTCGGTCGTACGCACGATAGGCGTTGTTCAGATGGTGGTCCATGGACCAGCGGGTACAGCCGACGGCGCTGGCCGCCAGGGCAAAAACGATCAGGGCTCGCATGGGGATCTCCTTTAATAAAGAGTATATCGGCGTGCCGGTATATTTCTTCAACTTGCAACTTGCAGCTTGCAGCTGCCCTATCGTACCCGCCTGCAGGTAGTGCAACGGAACAATGACTACAGGGCGATTCAGGAGTAGCCTTTCGCTGCGCTTCACTATAGGAGTCTGTGCATGACCATCCGCCGTACCAAAATCGTCGCCACCCTCGGCCCCGCCAGCAATTCGCCGCAAGTGATCGAACAACTGATCCTCGCTGGCCTGGACGTGGCACGCCTGAACTTTTCCCACGGCACCCCGGACGAGCACAAGGCGCGCGCCCGCCTGATCCGTGAAATCGCTGCCAAGAACGGCCGCCATGTCGCATTGCTGGGCGACCTGCAGGGTCCGAAGATCCGCATCGCCAAGTTCAGCAACAAGCGCATCGAACTGAAGATCGGTGACAAGTTCACCTTCTCCACCGCCCACCCGCTGACCGAAGGCAACCAGGACATCGTCGGTATCGACTATCCCGACCTGGTCAAGGACTGCGGCGTTGGTGACGAACTGCTGCTCGACGACGGCCGTGTGGTCATGCGCGTCGAGACCGCTACCGCAGATGCACTGCACTGCGTGGTGATCATCGGTGGCCCGCTGTCGGACCACAAAGGCATCAACCGCAAAGGTGGCGGCCTGACCGCGCCGGCCCTGACCGAAAAAGACAAGGCCGACATCAAGCTGGCCGCGGAAATGGACCTGGACTACCTGGCCGTGTCCTTCCCGCGTGACGCCAGCGACATGGAATATGCCCGCAAGCTGCGCGACGAGTCCGGCGGCAGCGCCTGGCTGGTGGCCAAGATCGAGCGTGCCGAAGCCGTTGCCGACGACGAAACCCTCGACAAGCTGATCGCCGCCTCCGATGCCGTGATGGTTGCCCGTGGCGACCTGGGCGTGGAAATCGGCGACGCCGAGCTGATCGCCATCCAGAAGAAGATCATCCAGCACGCACGCCGCAACAACAAGGCGGTGATCGTGGCGACCCAGATGATGGAGTCGATGATCCAGAACCCGATGCCGACCCGCGCCGAAGTGTCCGACGTGGCCAACGCCGTGCTGGACAACACCGATGCGGTGATGCTGTCGGCCGAAAGCGCCGCCGGTTCCTACCCGATCGAAGCGGTACAGGCCATGGCGCGCATCTGCCTGGGCGCTGAAAAGCACCCGACCAGCCAGAAGTCCAGCCACCGCCTGCACACCACCTTCGAGCGCTGCGACGAAAGCATCGCCCTGGCGGCCATGTACACCGCCAACCACTTCCCCGGCGTCAAGGCGATCATCGCCCTCACCGAGAGTGGCTACACCCCGCTGATCATGTCGCGCCTGCGCTCGCACGTGCCGATCTACGCACTGTCGCCGCACCGCGCTACCCAGGCGCGCGCGTCGATGTTCCGCGGCGTCTACCCGATCGCGTTCGACCCGGCTTCGCTGCCGGCCGACAAGGTCAGCCAGGCGGCGGTCGACGAACTGCTCAAGCGTGGCCTGGTGGCGCAAGGTGACTGGGTGATCCTGACCAAGGGCGACAGCTACCACACCATCGGTGGTACCAACGGCATGAAGATCCTGCATGTCGGTGATCCGCTGGTCGGCTGATCTGCCTCAACCGGCGCCGCTCTGCGGCGCCGGTTCAATCACTGCACACCGTCTTCAGGCATGCTCGACGAACACATCGGCAAATACCTGATTCCTCGGTACCCCGGCAATGAACAGCCGCCGCGCGAACCGCTCCACACTTCCCGGCGAGCCACACACCAGCGCAATGGTCTGCCGCGATGATGGCCGCAATGTCGCCAGCGCTGCATCCAGCTGATCCGCCAGTACCCGCTCGACACTCACGCCTTCGATCTGCATCAACGGCTCAGCCAGGTAATGCCCGGCGTCATCATGCGCCACATGCATCACCCTGATCTCCCCCCGATGCCCCTGCCGCACCGCCTCGCGCAAGATGCCCCACAATGGCGCAAGCCCGGTACCTGCTGCCAGCAACCATAGCGCCCGCCCCTGCCAGTCCAGGTCGTAATGCAGCGCCCCACCGCGCAGTTCCCCCAGGCGCAGCGTATCGCCAACTTGCAAACCACGGGCCTTGTCGCAAAAGGCGCCCGGGCGCTGGCAGTCGATATGGAACTCAAGGAAGTCGTCTTCGCCCGGCAGGCTTGCCAATGAATAGGGCCGGGCCACCGCACCGTTCCACAGCACCACATGCTGACCGGCCTGATAACGCAATGCCCGCTCCGGCCGCAGGCGCAAGCGCAGCACATCACCGAACCAGTCCAGCGCACAGACCTGTGCAGGGATGCCGTCCTGCAGGGGGTCGAACACCGCTACGCGCAGGTCGTCAATCACCCGGCACTGGCATGCCAACCGCCAGCCCTGTGCGTGTTTTTCCAGCGCCAGGGCCTCGGGCCGTGCATCGGCGGGTTGCCCGTCCAGGCAATGCACCAGGCAGGCGTGACAGCTACCTGCACGGCAGCTGTAAGGCACATTCAGCCCCGCGTCGTTCAGGGCATCGAGCAGATTGCTGCCGGTGGGCACCGTCCAGCGGCGCTCGCCCACACAGAGTTCAGGCATGGTCATCACTTCTCCGGCTATACATCGCCACTCTAAGGCAAGCCGGCATCGGCAGCAAAAAGGATGCCCGTCGCCTGCAGACCATGGTCCAGACCACACGCAGGTGTTTCGCAGGCACAGGCGCGCTATACTGCCGCGCCTTTTTGCGTCGGCCTGACCTGTCGACGCCTTGCCAGGCGTTTCGACACGCAGGTGTGCAGTGTCGGAAGGCCTTTACGAATGTTCCCGTCTTTAAGAGGAGCGCGCTGCATGACCGTGATCAAGCAAGACGACCTGATTCAGAGCGTCGCCGACGCCCTGCAATTCATTTCGTACTACCACCCCGTCGATTTCATCCAGGCGATGCACGAGGCCTACCTGCGTGAAGAGTCGCCTGCCGCGCGCGACTCCATCGCCCAGATCCTGATCAACTCGCGCATGTGCGCCACCGGCCACCGGCCGATCTGCCAGGATACCGGTATCGTCACCGTATTCGTGCGCGTCGGCATGGACGTGCGCTGGGACGGCGCCACCCTGAGCGTCGACGACATGATCAACGAAGGTGTGCGCCGCGCCTACAACCTGCCTGAAAACGTTCTGCGCGCTTCGATCCTGGCCGACCCGGCCGGTGCCCGCAAGAACACCAAGGACAACACTCCAGCCGTCATCCACTACTCGATCGTCCCTGGCGACAAGGTCGAAGTCGATGTGGCAGCCAAAGGCGGCGGCTCGGAAAACAAGTCGAAGATGGCCATGCTCAACCCGTCCGACTCGATCGTCGACTGGGTCCTGAAGACCGTCCCGACCATGGGTGCCGGCTGGTGCCCGCCTGGCATGCTCGGTATCGGCATCGGCGGTACCGCCGAAAAAGCCGCAGTCATGGCCAAGGAAGTGTTGATGGAGTCCATCGACATCCATGAACTCAAAGCCCGTGGCCCGCAGAACCGCCTCGAAGAGATCCGCCTGGAGCTGTTCGAGAAGGTCAACCAGCTGGGCATCGGCGCCCAGGGCCTGGGTGGCCTGACCACCGTGCTCGATGTCAAGATCATGGACTACCCGACCCACGCCGCATCCCTGCCGGTGTGCATGATCCCCAACTGCGCCGCCACCCGTCACGCGCACTTCGTGCTCGACGGCTCCGGCCCGGCCGAGCTGGAAGCCCCGTCGCTGGACGCCTACCCGGAAATCGTCTGGGAAGCCGGCCCGAGCGCCCGCCGCGTCAACCTCGACGACATCACCCCGGAAGAAGTGGCCAGCTGGAAGCCGGGCGAGACCATCCTGCTCAACGGCAAGATGCTCACCGGCCGCGATGCCGCGCACAAGCGCATGGTCGAGATGCTCAACCGTGGCGAAGCGCTGCCGGTTGACCTCAAAGGCCGCTTCATCTACTACGTCGGCCCGGTCGACCCGGTCGGTGACGAAGTGGTAGGCCCGGCTGGCCCGACCACCGCCACCCGGATGGACAAGTTCACCCGCCAGATCCTTGAACAGACCGGCCTGCTGGGCATGATCGGCAAGTCCGAGCGTGGCCCGACCGCCATCGAAGCGATCAAGGACAACAAGGCCGTTTACCTGATGGCCGTCGGCGGCGCTGCCTACCTGGTGGCCCAGGCGATTCGCAAGTCCAAGGTTTTGGCCTTCGCCGAACTGGGCATGGAAGCGATCTACGAGTTCGAAGTCAAAGACATGCCAGTCACCGTCGCGGTGGACAGCAACGGTGAGTCGGTGCACATCACCGGCCCTGCGCTGTGGCAGAGCAAGATCGCCGAAAGCCTGGCGGTAGAAGTCAAGTAAGCGGTATCGGGGCTGCTTTGCAGCCCCAATCGTTCATGCACCCCTATGGTTCACTGGCAGCCCGCCACGCGGATCATATGGGTAGTTCCTTGAGCCAGAATGACATGATCTTGTTGCTGCTTTCCTGTTCGCCCAAATCGCGCCAAGCGTAATGAGTGCGCAGGGACGGGTCATGCAGGAAGCCCCGGTTTCGCCAGAAACCGTGCAATGGCTTGTAGTTGGCAGGCCGTCTGGGGTGCATGCCAGGGCGCTCGACGGTGCAGAATGCGCAGTAGTCGAATTCGGCCAGCTTGTGCGCGTAGGACTCACGCTCGATGAAGAAGCGCACACCCAGGCCTTGGCCACGGTATTCGGGCAGCACCAGCGATTCGCCGAAATAGTACACGCTGGCAGGGTCGCGCCCCTGCGCCAGGAACGGCTGCTGAAACTTGGGCGCAACGTCCACCAGTGGCAGGCCGGTCGAGGCGCCAACCACACGCCCATCGTCCAGGGCCAGCACTACCAGGCTGCGGCCGGAGCGGGCATAGGCTGCCATGTGCTCGGTCTCAAACTCTACTGTGCCGTCATACAGATAGGGGAACTCGCGCAACACAGTCAGGCGCAGGCGAGCGAGGTCATCGATGTAAGGCGCGATAGCGGCACCGTGCAACAGGCGTATTTCCATGCTTGGCGGTCGTTCTGTCGAGGTGGGTGACGCGCTCGGCTAAGCCGGGCTTGAGGGGAAACCCTAACATCCGTACCAATGCCCCACCTTTTCCCCACACGACAGGAACTGTTCCAGGACCGCTACCGAACGGGTAAATGCCCACTACGCAGCTTTCAATGCCGGTGCACCCCAGCATGCCTTGACTCGCTCAGCTGATACGCGTCCCCAGCACCTTGAGGAAGGCCGCAAGCCATGCCGGGTGCGCCGGCCACGCAGGAGCCGTCACCAGGTTGCCATCTACGTGAGCCTGGTCCACGGCGATGTCGATGAACTTCCCCCCTGCCAGACGTACCTCCGGCGCACACGCCGGATACGCACTGCACTCACGCCCTTCCAGCACGCCAGCCGCCGCCAGCAACTGCGCACCATGGCAAACCGCCGCAATCGGCTTGCCGGCCTGATCAAAAGCCTTTACCAGCGCCAGCACACGCTCATCCAGGCGCAAGTACTCCGGAGCTCGGCCACCTGGGATCAGCAAGGCGTCGTAGCTTTCGGCACGGACCTGGACGAAATCATGGTTCAGGGCAAAGTTGTGGCCTGGCTTCTCGCTGTAGGTCTGCTCGCCTTCAAAATCGTGGATCGCCGTGCGCACCGTCTGGCCCGCGATTTTTTCCGGGCACACCGCATGCACCGTGTGGCCCACCATGCTCAAGGCCTGGAAAGGCACCATCGCCTCGTAGTCCTCGACGTAGTCGCCCACCAGCATGAGAATCTTCTTCGCAGTCATCGCATCCACTCCTTCGGTAGTTTGGGGAACAACCACTGCACGATAGTCTGCTTCAGTCGCGACGGTCGAGCAGGTTGACCACAAGGCGGTCGAGCCAGCCCCACACCCGCTGCTTCACGCGGCGCCACAACGGCCGGGCGTGCCAGTGGTCAAGATCGACCTCGTCACTCAGGCTGAAGTCGCGCTCGAAGCTGGCGACCACGGCGGCCGTCAGCGGCGGGTCCAATGCCTCGACGTTGGCCTCCAGGTTGAAGCGCAGGTTCCAGTGATCGAAGTTGCACGAGCCGACGCTGACCCAATCATCCACCAGCGCCATCTTCAGGTGCAGGAAGCACGGCTGGTATTCGTAGATACGTACCCCCGCGCGTAATAAACGAGGGTAGTAACGATGACCGGCGTAGCGTACCGAGGGGTGATCGGTCCGCGGGCCGGTGAGCAGCAGGCGCACATCGACACCCTTGCCTGCCGCCCGGCGCAGCGAGCGGCGCACGCTCCAGGTAGGCAAAAAGTAAGGTGTGGCCAGCCAGACCCGCTGTTTACCGCTGTTGAGCGCACGCACCAGCGAATGCAGGATGTCACGGTGCTGGCGGGCGTCGGCATAGGCCACCCGGCCCATGCCCTGGCCCTGCACCGGCACCTTGGGCAGGCGCGGCAGGCCGAAGCCTTCAGCGGGGCGCCAGGCCGTACGGCGGTTGTTGGCCTGCCACTGGCGGTTGAACAGTAGCTGCCAATCGCTGACCACCGGGCCGCGCATCTGCACCATCACCTCATGCCACTCGCTGGTCGCTTCACCCGGCGTCCAGAACTCATCGGTGACACCGGTACCACCGACCACCGCCAAGCGCTCGTCAACCAGCAGCAACTTGCGATGGTCGCGATACAGGTTGCGCAGGCCGCGGCGCCAGCGCAGGCGGTTGTACCAGCGCAGGTACACACCGGCATCCAGCAGGCGTTGGCGCAAAGCAGCATTGAAAGCCAGCGAGCCGTAGTCGTCGAACAGGCAACGCACGCGTACACCGCGCCGGGCCGCCTGCTCCAGTGCCTGGACCACCGCCTCGGCGCAGGCACCAGCCTCGACCAGGTACAGCTCAAGATCGACCTGGGCTTGAGCACCCTCGATCGCCTGGAGCATGCGTGGAAAGAATTCGGGGCCGTCGATCAGCAGTTCGAACTGGTTGCCATCGCGCCAGGGAAAGACCGGCCCCGGCATGTCAGCGGGCGTTGAAAATCAGCACCGCATTGACCGGTACCGTCGGGTTGATGGATTTGAGCTTGGCGAACTTGCGCAAGGTTTCCAGGCCGGGCAGCAGGCCGAAGTCGTGGGCGTGCAGTATCAACGGTTCGAGGGTCACCACCTGAAAGCGCCGCGCATCGAGGCGGGTTGCCAGCAACAAGGCGTTGTAGCTGTGCGACTGGCCATGCAGCGTAACGGTCAGTGGCAGGCGCAATTCGACCTGCGCGCCGTCGGCCAGGTCGTTTATCGGCCGCAGGTCGAGTTGGGCCTTGACCGTCGCTTCGGCAAAGCGGCCGACCTCGAACAGGTCGTCGCGCATGCGCTCGTCCCGTAGCGGGATACCACTGCTCACCGAGTCCATCTCGATACGCAGCCCGGCTGCGCCCTTGCGGTCGACGGTGCCATGCAGTACCAGAAAACGATGGACCTCGGCCGTATCACCGTCCTTGCCGGTGACGAATGAAAGGCGTGAGGATTCACCATCGAGGTGCCAATTGGCGTGGGCGGGCAGGCACAGAGCCAGCAACAGTGCGGGTAGAAGACGGGGCAGCTTGAACATGACAGATCTCGTGAAACCAGACCGCCAACCTTACCCGGCCGTCTTCATGGCAGCAAGCGGCAGCCAGCCTGCGCCCCCTGCCATGCCGCCTGATTGCGCTGGCCCAGGCCCGCTGCGACAACCAGACGCTGCTGGCTGTCCTCCTCCAGCATGCTCAACGGCAACCACTGCGCGACATAACCCCGGCAATACGCGGGGTCCAAGCCCATGACAAAACGGCAGGAGCAATATTCCTTGGCCGAATAAGCCGAAAGAATACCGGGGAAATCCGCCAATGCCTGGCGTTCCAGCCAGGCCCAGCCCAACAAGGCAACCATCACCAGCCCCAGCAGGCGCTTCATGCACCCTCCTTGGCCAGCGCTGCCAGCACACGCTTGAGCAGTTCGTTATGGTGGTAACTACCATCACGGTCGTCGGCATAGCGGACGATGACCAGCTTGTGGGTCGGCAGTATGTAAAGGGCCTGGCCCCAGTGGCCGAGGGCGGCATAGGTGTCTGCCGGCGCGTCAGGCCACGGTGAAGCACTGCCCGGCAGTGGCTGGTTGAGCCACCAGTGGCCACCCGGGTTGGCTTCGCCGGGCAGCGGTGTAGCCTGGCTGAACAGGGTTCGATTGAAAGCAACCCAGCTTGCCGGCAGCAACTGACGGCCACCCCAGCGTCCTTCACGCTGCATCAACAGGCCGATGCGCGCCAGGTCGCGGGCACTGAGGTAGAGGTAGGAAGAGCCAACGAAGGTGCCACTGCCATCGCGTTCCCAAACGGCGCTGTGAATGCCCAGCGGGGTGAACAGCGCCTCCCAGGGGTAGTCAGGGTAAGCACTGCCCTTGAGCATGCCGCGCAATGCGGCGGCCAGGACATTGCTGTCGCCACTCGAATAAATGAATCGCTGCCCGGGCTTTTCGGCGACGGGCCTTGAAGCGGTATAAGCCGCCATGTCATGGCGCCCGCGCGTGTAGAGCATGGCCACTACCGAGGATTTCAGCGGTGCGTATTCGTAGTCTTCCTGCCAGGCCAGGCCACTGGCCCAATGCAACAGATCGGCCAGACGCACGTCGGGGTGTGCCTGCATGGGCGGGTAAAAGCGGGCCGCAGGGTCCTGCAGTTGAAAACGCCCCTCACCTTGGGCCACGCCCAGCACTGTCGCCAGCACGCTTTTGCTCACCGACCAGGTCAGGTGGGCGGTTTTCGCGGTAGTAGGTGCGGCGTACCGTTCGTGCAGGATACGGCCGTCACGGATGATCAGCAGGGCGTCGCTGCGAATGCCGCTGCGCTTGGTGGCGTCGCGTTCAGGGAAGGCATAGCTGTCGACAGCCTGCCAGTCGATGGCCGTGATGTCGGCCTGCCAATCCGGTAGGGGCCAGTCCTCTGCCCTGGCCGAACCGACCGCCACCGCCAGGATCAAAAACCCTGCCCTCAACATAAACGCCTCTTGGGGCCGCAAGGCGACCCGGGTTTTCAACGGATCAGGCGATCCTGGCAGGCGTTCATGACAATCCGGCAGCCTCCCAAGCCTTGGCCAGGCGCTTTTCCCGAGCAGCCGTCGCCAGCGCCATCACCCCCTGATCACGCTGCCACAACTGCGCCCATTGCGCCGGCCCGGCCGACAGCGCTTTGTCGATGGCCCCTTTCAGTGCCTGAAACTGCGCAAACAAGCCCGCCAACAACAAATGGCAGCCAACACTGTCGGCGCACTGGCGGCTGGCCTCGGCACAGCCGGCCAACAAGGCAATCAGGCGCAACCGCAGCTCCTGTTGCCAGCCGCATTCCTGCGCTACGCCATACAACCAGGCAACCATCGCCGCCAGTACGTACAAATCTTCCAGCGAGCGAAACGGTTTGACGTACGCATCCCAACCATCACCTGCCAACAACTCGCAGGCAGCCTGGCGCAGTTGCAGGCGCCCGTGGCCGACCTCAGGCATCAAAGGCAGGGTCGGCAACGCCTCCAGGGTCACTCCTGGCTCACCCGGATAAACCACTCCCAGGCTCAGGCGCGGTGCTTCACCCTGCCCTTCGCTGCGCGCCGCCACCAGCAGCCATTCGGCGTCAAGCCCGGCGGTCACGAAGTCCTTGCGGCCGGTCAGGCGTAAACCCTCCAGGCGCGTCTGCATGTCCGCAGGGCGCACGCTACGCCGTTCGGTGGCGCATAACGCGCCGAGACTGGCCGGGGCGCTAGGCCACAGCATGCGCAAGGCGGCCTGGTAGCCAATGAGAAACGCCAGGCCGGGTGTGGCCATGGCGCGCCCACCCAGCACCGCCAGCTCGAACGGCGCGCACCCACCGAGGCGCTCGAGCTGCGCGGCATATGCCTCACCCAAAGTACCGGCCAGAGGCTGGCGAAAGGGATCGTTGAGTCGTTGCAACCAGGCCATCGGACGCTCCTCGCTTGTCAGGGGGTGTCACGCAAGCATCACCAAAGGTTCACAGGGGTGACACCGCGCCTACCTAGGCTGACTTTGCACAACAAAGCCGACCGGCCGCAACCCTTCATGGCTGGCTTAGGGAGACTCGCAATGACTCGGACAGCTCGCTCTGGCGACAACAGCACTGAACGCCGTCTGCAAGCCGAACGCCTGGTCGGCGCCGCGGCCCTGCAGGAAGCACAGGCCCTGCGCTACAAAGTGTTCAGCGCAGAATTCAAGGCCAGGCTCAAGGGCGCTGAACTGGGCCTGGACATGGATGACTACGACGTACATTGCCGGCACATCGGTGTACGCGACCTGAGCACCGGCGAACTGGTCGCCACCACCCGTCTGCTCGACCATCAGGCCGCCAGCAGCCTGGGGCGCTTCTACAGCGAAGAAGAATTCAGCCTGCATGGCCTGCTGCAACTGCAAGGCCCAATCCTCGAACTGGGCCGCACCTGCGTCGACCCCGGCTACCGCAACGGCGGCACCATCGCTGTGCTCTGGGGTGAGCTGGCCGAAGTGCTCAATGAAGGCCGCTACAGCTACCTGATGGGCTGCGCGAGCATCCCCATGCAGGATGGCGGGGTTCAGGCCCATGCCATCATGCAACGCCTGCGTGAGCGTTACCTGTGCAACGAACACCTGCGTGCGGAGCCAAAGAACCCGCTGCCCACCCTGGCCCTGCCGAACAACGTCATCGCCGAAATGCCGCCGCTGCTGAAGGCCTACATGCGCCTGGGTGCGAAGATCTGCGGTGAACCCTGTTGGGATGAGGACTTCCAGGTTGCCGACGTGTTCATCCTGCTCAAGCGTGATGACCTCTGCCCACGTTACGCCCGCCACTTCAAGGCAGCGGTCTGATGCCCAAACTGCGGGTGTTCGCCCGCCTCGCAAGGCTGGTGCTGGTACTGCTTTTCGGCATGCTCATGGCCAGCGTGATCGCCATCGGTGAACGCATGGGCATGAAGGCCTCCATCGAGCGCCGCCAGCGCTGGACCTGCCTGTTCATGAAACGCCTGGTCGCTGCCCTGCCCTTCGACGTGCGGGTAATCGGTGAACTGCCCAAACGGCCGATGTTGTGGGTCAGCAACCACGTGTCCTGGACCGATATCCCGCTGCTCGGCATGCTGCTGCCGCTGTCGTTTCTGTCCAAGGCCGAAGTCCGCCACTGGCCCGTGGCTGGCTGGCTGGCGGAGAAAGCCGGCACATTGTTCATCCGCCGCGGCGGCGGCGATAGCCAGCGCTTGCGTGAACAGATCAGCGCACAACTGGGCGACGCCAGGCCGCTGTTGATCTTCCCCGAGGGCACCACCACCGACGGGCGCCAGTTGCGCACCTTCCATGGGCGTTTGCTGGCAGGCGCCATCGATCAGGGTGTGGCAGTGCAGCCTGTTGCCATTGAGTACCTGCGCAACGGCGAGGCTGACCTGGTTGCGCCGTTCATCGGTGATGATGACCTCGTGTCACACCTGATGCGGCTGTTCGCCGAGCCGCGGGGTGAGGTGTGCATCCACCTGTTGCAGCCGATCAGCAGCGTGGACAAAGAACGCGCAGCGTTGGCATTTCAGGCGCAACAGGCTATCCAGATGGCGTTGTTCGGGGTTGGCGAAGTCGAGGTGGCAGCGCGCCGGCAGGCCCGTGCTGCTTGATGCCTGATTGGCAGTACACCGCTATCGGCCAGACCTCTGTGCGGCGGCAAACGTCTGCAACTGCGGATAGAACTCACGGAAATCAGCCAGCAACGGCTCGTACAACCGCTCAAGCTCCGCCATCACGCCCATCATGCCCTCAGGCCGGGACAAGCGTCGCCCAATGCCGTTGAAGACCTGCTCCAGGGTGGAAAAATCGCCATACGCCCCCAGCCAGTCATCTGCGGCCATCAAGGGCGCAATGCGCGCCAGCCGCCCTGGCAACTCGGGCTCGGCCAGCAACACGCGATAGAACGCACCGGTGAACTGCTCCAGCGGCTGTTCGGCATAGTCGCCCCAGTGTTGCGCCAGGCAATGGTCGAAGAACACATCCACAATGATCCCGGCATAGCGGCGCCGCTCCCGGGGGAACCGCGCCAGCGCCGCCAATACCAACGGGTGCTGATCGGTGTAGCTGTCGATGTGCCGATGCAGCCGAATGGCAGCCTCCAGCGTCGGCGCAAAGCGCCCCTCCAGCGAGCCTTTGACGAAATCGCCGTACAGGCTGCCAAGCAGTTGTTGCGGCGCCGGGCCGCCCAGGTGCAGGTGTGCGAGGTAATTCATGGGCGCAGTTTAGCACTGCGCATCCGTATATCGTTATAACGCGATATAACGATTCGCGCTCAGCTCAGAACCACTTCATATTTCTATATCGCGAAATACCGATTTATATTTCGTCATATCGCGATATACCGCTACACCACGAGCCCCACACCATGCCTCTCGATCTCGACGACATAATAAAAGCCCTGGCCCACCCGGTCCGGCGAGAAATCCTCAACTGGCTGAAAGACCCGGCAGCGCACTTTCCCGCCCAGCACCACAGCACCGAGCACGGTGTCTGTGCCGGCCAGATCGATCAACGCTGCGGCCTGTCGCAGTCGACCGTTTCTGCCCACCTGGCAACGTTGCAGCGCGCAGGCCTGATCAGCAGCCAGAAGATCGGCCAGTGGCATTTTTTCAAACGCGACGAAGCCACCATCCAGGCGTTCCTCGAACAACTGCGCCAAGCGCTTTGACAAGGTAGGTAACCCGTTATGACCACGCTTTTCGATCCGATCACACTGGGCGATGTGCAACTGCCCAACCGCATCATCATGGCGCCGCTCACCCGCTGCCGCGCCGACGAAGGCCGGGTGCCCAACGCGCTGATGGCCGAGTACTACGTGCAGCGCGCCAGCGCCGGGCTGATCCTCAGTGAAGCGACCTCGGTCTCTGCCATGGGCGTCGGCTACCCTGATACGCCAGGCATCTGGAACGACCAGCAGGTACGCGGCTGGAACAACGTGACCAAGGCCGTGCACGGCGCGGGCGGTCGTATATTCCTGCAGTTGTGGCATGTTGGCCGCATTTCCCACCCCAGCTATTTGAACGGTGAACTGCCGGTGGCTCCCAGCGCCATCCAGCCCAAGGGCCATGTCAGCCTGGTGCGCCCGATCACCGAATACCCGACCCCACGGGCCTTGGAAAGCGAAGAAATCGCCGACATCGTCGAGGCTTACCGCAGTGGCGCAGAGAACGCCAAGGCTGCCGGTTTCGATGGCGTGGAAATCCACGGTGCCAACGGCTATCTGCTCGACCAGTTCCTGCAGAGCAGCACCAACCAGCGCACCGACCGCTACGGTGGTTCACTGGAAAACCGTGCCCGCCTGCTGCTGGAGGTGACAGACGCCGCCATCGGCGTGTGGGGCGCAGGCCGTGTCGGCGTGCACCTTGCGCCGCGCGCAGACTCCCATGACATGGGTGATGCCGACCGCGCCGAGACCTTCACTTATGTAGCGCGGGAACTGGGCAAGCGGGGTATCGCCTTCATCTGCTCTCGGGAGAAAGAAGCCGATGACAGTATCGGCCCGCTGATCAAAGCAGCGTTTGGTGGCCCTTACATCGTCAACGAGCGGTTCGACAAGGCCAGTGCCAATGCCGCGTTGGCCAGTGGCAAGGCGGATGCGGTGGCATTTGGCGTGCCGTTCATTGCCAACCCGGACCTGCCGGCACGGCTGGCAGCCGATGCGCCGCTGAACCAGGCGCACCCGGAAACCTTCTATGCAAAAGGGCCGGTGGGGTACATCGATTACCCGCGGCTGTAAGTAAGATCGCCGGGGCCGCTTTGCGGCCCTTCGCGACACAAGGCCGCCCCGACAGTCGACCGCTCAATTTCGTGTAGGAGCGGCCTTGTGTCGCGAAAGGAGGGCGAAGCCCTCCCCTAAGGCCCTAAGGCCGAGCATTGATCTGCTGCTGCAGGTTCTGAATCTGGCTCTGCAAGGTGTTGAAGTTACGCGTGGTCTGCCCACGAAACGCATCGAACTCCTGCACCGAAGCGCCACTTGCTGGCGCCGCAGCCGGGCGATTGTCCACCTGGCTCTTCAATACCAGCACGTCCTGCTCCAGGCTCTCGATCGCCGCTTTCGGGTTGCCCTGCTTCTTCAGTGCGGCCACCTCCTCGCTAAGGCTCTTGAGCTGCCCATCGAGCTTGCCGCCATCCACCTGGCCTGACTTCAACGCCGCCAGCTCGGCATTCACCGCCTTCAACTGCGCCTGTAACTGGGTTTGCAGCTCAGTTACCGCCTTTTGCTGCTCGCGGGTATCGGCCAGCACCTGCTCCAGACGCTTGCCCAGGTCACCCGTCTGCCCGGCCACCCCCTGCTGTTGCTTGCCCTGCTCGGCCAGGCTGGCCTGCAGTTGGCGGATCTGCAGCTTGAGCGCCTCACTGCCGGTGCTGGTAGAGCTCTCGGTGGCAGCGACCTTGCCACTGATCGCCTGCAAGCGCCCCGCCGCTTCCTCGCTGATGCGCGCAAAGCTTTCCTGAGTGGCCACCAGTTGCTGCTCCATCAGCGAGATCTGCTGAAAGCTCCACCAGCCGAGCCCGGCCAGCGCGATGAACGAAGCCCCCAGCAACGCCCACAGTGGGCCGGTACTGGCGGGCCTGGTGGCCTTCTGGCGGTTGCGCGACACACGCGCCGGCAACAGTTCGTCGTCATCCGGGGTGCCGGCACGCAGGGTTGGCACATCATCAAAATCGTCGTGGGCATCGTTACGCATGGATAGTTTCAACCGCGGTAGTAGCAAAGAGACATGAGTATAAACCGCTCACGCGGCGCACTGATGACCATCATCCTGGCGCCTGGTTCACTGGCCAAGGGGCTGGTGCTTCCACCACGCGCAAAATTCATCCAGCGCCGTCCACAGGCTGACCTTGGGCTGATAGTCCAGGTACTGCCGGGCGCGGCTGATATCCAGGGTGAAATCGCGGCTCATCACTTGCATCCCCAGGCGCGTGAGGGTGGGCTGGGGTCGCCCGGGCCAGAGCATGCAAGCGGCCTCGTTCAGCGCCGCCATGCTGTAGGCCAGGCCGTAGGCGCGATAACGGGTCACCTGGGGCAACTGCATCTGGCGCATCACGTAATTGACCACATCCCACAATGGCAACGGTTGACCATTACTGATGTTGTAGGCCTGCCCTAACGCGCGATCATCGGCGAACAGCGCGCCAAGCAGTGCCTCATTGAGATTGTGCACGCTGGTGAAATCGACTTTGTTCAGGCCGTTGCCGATGATCGCCACACGGCCCTTGCGCTGCATCTGCATCAGCCGCGGGAAAATACTGGCATCACCGGCTCCGGTTACAAAGCGCGGGCGCAGGGCCAGAACTTCGAGCCCGAACTCCTGGGCGCCGAAAACCTTTTGTTCAGCAAGGTATTTGGTCTGCGCGTAATGATGGTGAAAGCGGCGCGGCACCTGGTCTTCGCGGA
>NZ_MOMO01000235.1:0-709 GCF_009933855.1 Pseudomonas sp. SG-MS2
CTGTCCGGCCCCATCAGGTACAGGTACACCGGCATGATCTCTTCAGGCAGCGGGTTGTTCTGCGGGTTCTCGCTCGGGTAGGCCTGGGCCCGCCACCCGGGCGAAGACATGGCGCGGCGCTGGCTGATGCGCAATATCCGCGTGGAGCTCCACCAATGCCATTGAAGGGGCGACGGGTGAGTGGTCGGCGGTGGTCTGTGCTGAAGACACCTACGCCATGGGCTTCCCGGAGGACCAGCGCAAGCGCGCCATGAAGTGGTTGAAGATGCATGCGCAGTATGACGACGCCCACCCGTGGGAGGCGTTGGAGATCATCTGTACCCTGGCTGGCGAAAACCCGACCCTGGGGTTGCGCAATGAGCTGCGCAAGGCGATCTGCAAAAGTTATGACTGCATGTACCTGTTCCTGGAGCGGTGCATGCAGCTGGAGGGCCGCCAGCAAGGGCGCCTGCGCCCGACCTTGGCTGCGGGCTGAATGCCTGGGGCTGCTTTGCAGCCCTTTCGCGACACAAGGCCGCTCCTACAGATTTGATGCCGGATTCAACGGCACCGCTGTAGGAGCGGCCTTGTGTCGCGAAGGGCCGCAAAGCGGCCCCATCGGTTTCAAGCCCTACTGAGCGTTAAAGGCCTGCCCGTTCACCCCGGTACTGTCCGGCCCCATCAGGTACAGGTACACCGGCATGATCTCTTCAGGCAGCGGGTTGTTCTG
>NZ_MOMO01000236.1:0-36228 GCF_009933855.1 Pseudomonas sp. SG-MS2
AAAAAGGAATCAGGCTTCTCATGGGCGAACTGGCCAAAGAAATCCTCCCGGTCAATATCGAAGACGAACTGAGACAGTCTTACCTCGACTACGCGATGAGCGTGATTGTCGGGCGAGCGCTGCCCGATGCACGTGACGGCTTGAAGCCCGTGCATCGTCGCGTTCTCTTTGCGATGAGCGAACTGGGCAACGACTGGAACAAGCCGTACAAGAAATCCGCCCGTGTGGTCGGTGACGTGATCGGTAAGTACCACCCGCACGGCGACACTGCGGTCTACGACACCATCGTGCGTATGGCCCAGCCATTCTCGCTGCGCTACCTGCTGGTCGACGGCCAGGGCAACTTCGGTTCGGTCGACGGCGACAACGCCGCGGCGATGCGATACACCGAAGTGCGCATGGCCAAGCTGGCCCACGAGCTGCTGGCCGACCTGCACAAGGAAACCGTCGACTGGGTGCCCAACTACGACGGCACCGAGCAGATCCCGGCGGTCATGCCCACCCGCATCCCCAACCTGCTGGTCAACGGTTCCAGCGGTATCGCCGTGGGCATGGCGACCAATATTCCGCCGCACAACCTCGGTGAAGTCATCGACGGCTGCCTGGCGCTGATCGACAACCCGGAAGTCACCGTCGACGAGCTGATGCAGTTCATCCCCGGCCCCGACTTCCCGACTGCCGGCATCATCAACGGCCGCCAGGGCATCATCGAGGCGTACCGTACCGGCCGTGGCCGCATCTACATGCGTGCGCGCTCCGAGATCGAAGACATCGACAAGGTCGGTGGCCGCCAGCAGATCGTCGTCACCGAGCTGCCGTACCAGCTGAACAAGGCGCGCCTGATCGAGAAGATCGCCGAGCTGGTCAAAGACAAGAAGATCGAAGGCATCACCGAGCTGCGCGACGAGTCCGACAAGGACGGCATGCGCATCGTCATCGAGCTGCGCCGCGGCGAGGTGCCGGAGGTGGTGCTCAACAACCTCTACCAGCAAACCCAGCTGCAGAGCGTGTTCGGCATCAACGTGGTGGCACTGATCGACGGCCGCCCGCGCGTGCTCAACCTCAAGGACCTGCTCGAAGCGTTCGTCCGCCACCGCCGTGAAGTGGTCACGCGCCGTACCGTGTTCGAGCTGCGCAAGGCCCGTGAACGTGGCCATATCCTTGAAGGCCAGGCGGTCGCGCTGTCCAACATCGACCCGGTCATCGCGCTGATCAAGGCTTCGCCGACGCCGTCCGAAGCCCGGGAAGCGCTGATTGCCACTGCCTGGGAATCCAGTGCCGTGCAGGTCATGGTCGAGCGCGCCGGCGCCGATTCCTGCCGCCCTGAAGACCTGCCCGAGCAATACGGCCTGCGCGATGGCAAGTACTACCTGTCGCCGGAACAGGCCCAGGCGATCCTCGACCTGCGCCTGCACCGCCTGACCGGCCTGGAGCACGAGAAGCTGCTGGCCGAGTACCAGGAAATCCTCGAGCAGATCGGCGAACTGATCCGCATCCTCAGCAGCGCCGAGCGCCTGATGGAAGTGATCCGCGAAGAACTCGAAGCGATCCGCGCCGAATACGGCGATGCGCGCCGCACCGAGATTCTCAACGCCAGCCACGACCTCAACTACGGCGACATGATCCCGGAAGAAGAGCGCGTGGTGACCATCTCCCACGGTGGCTATGCCAAGACCCAGCCGTTGTCCGCTTACCAGGCCCAGCGCCGTGGCGGCAAAGGCAAATCGGCGACCGGCGTGAAGGACGAGGACTACATCGAGCACCTGCTGGTCGCCAACAGCCACGCCACCCTGCTGCTGTTCTCCAGCAAGGGCAAGGTGTACTGGAAGAAGACCTACGAGATCCCTGAGGCATCCCGCGCCGCGCGTGGCCGCCCGCTGGTCAACCTGCTGCCGCTGGAGGAGGGTGAGCGCATCACCGCCATGCTGCAGATCGACCTCGAGGCCCTGCAGCAGAGCGCCGACCCGGATGAAGAGCTGGAAGACGGCGACGAGGGCGTGATCGAAGGTGAAGTGGTCGAAGTAGAAGAAATCGACGAAGAAGACGGCGACACCCCTGAGTGGGTGGCCGAGCCGACCGGCGCGTACATCTTCATGGCCACCGCTTCCGGTACCGTCAAGAAAACCCCGCTGGTGCAGTTCGCCCGTCCGCGCTCCAATGGCCTGATCGCCCTGAAGCTGAAGGAAGGCGACACCCTGATCGCTGCGGCAATCACCGACGGCGCCAAGGAAGTCATGATGTTCTCCGACGCCGGCAAGGTGATCCGCTTCGCCGAGAGCGTGGTGCGTGAAATGGGCCGTACCGCCCGTGGTGTGCGCGGCATGAAGCTGGGCAAGGGGCAGCAGATCATCTCGATGCTGATCCCGGAGTCTGGTGCGCAGATCCTTACCGCGTCCGAGCGTGGCTTCGGCAAGCGTACCCCGCTGTCCAAGTTCCCGCGCCGCGGCCGTGGTGGCCAGGGCGTGATCGCCATGGGTACCAAGGGGCGCAATGGCCTGCTGATCGGTGCTATCCAGGTGCAGGAAGGTGAAGAGATCATGCTGATCTCCGACCAGGGCACGCTGGTGCGCACACGGGTTGGCGAGGTATCCAGCCTGAGCCGTAACACCCAGGGCGTAACCCTGATCAAGCTGGCCGCAGACGAAACGCTGGTAGGCCTGGAGCGTATCCAGGAACCTTCCGAGGAAGAACTCGACGAACTGGTCGGGGCGGACGAGGAGGGCGTGGAGCTCGATGCGCCGGAAGCGGCGGACGATGACAATGCCGGCGCCGAAGAGGCACCGCAAGAGTAAGCAAGCGCAACAACCCGAACGGGGCGACCAAGGTCGCCCCGTTTGACTGATTACAGCAGGCAACAGCAGGACCTGCCTTTTTTTGGGGCGGCCTTGTGTCGTGAAAGGGTCGCCTGGCGGTCCCAGGGTTAAGCAGCGCAATAACTATCGCGGGGGCTGCTGCGCAGCCCTTTCGCGACACGAGGCCGCTCCTACAGGGGTGCGCGGCCTGCAACAAACGATTTTGTTCTATTTGGCAGAGCGAGAGTGGATGTGAGCAAACGAGCCTTTAACTTCTGCGCAGGCCCTGCCGCGCTTCCTGAAGCTGTCCTGCAGCGCGCCCAGGCCGAAATGCTGGACTGGCATGGCAAGGGCTTGTCGGTGATGGAAATGAGCCATCGCAGCGACGATTACGTGGCCATTGCCGAAAAGGCCGAGCAGGACCTGCGTGACCTGCTGTCCGTCCCCTCCAACTACAAAGTCCTGTTCCTGCAGGGCGGTGCCAGCCAGCAGTTCGCCGAAATCCCGCTGAACCTGCTGCCGGAGAACGGCACTGCCGACTACGTCGAAACCGGCATCTGGTCGAAAAAGGCCATCGAAGAAGCGCGCCGTTTCGGCAACGTCAACGTCGCCGCCAGTGCCAAGCCATACGACTACCTGGCCATCCCTGGCCAGAACGAGTGGCAACTGACCAAGAACGCAGCGTACGTCCACTACGCCTCCAACGAGACCATCGGCGGCCTGCAGTTCGACTGGGTGCCGCAAACCGGTGACGTTCCGCTGGTGGTCGACATGTCCTCCGACATCCTCTCGCGCCCGATCGACGTGTCGCAGTACGGCCTGATCTATGCCGGCGCGCAGAAGAACATCGGCCCGAGCGGCCTGGTGGTGGTGATCGTCCGTGAAGACCTGCTGGGCCACGCCCGCAGCAGCTGCCCGACCATGCTCGACTACAAGGTCTCGGCCGACAACGGTTCGATGTACAACACTCCTGCCACCTATTCCTGGTACCTCTCGGGCCTGGTTTTCGAGTGGCTCAAGGAGCAGGGTGGCGTCGACGCCATGGAGCAACGCAACCGCGCCAAGAAGGACCGCCTGTACGGGTTCATCGACGCCAGCGAGTTCTACACCAACCCGATCAGCCACAACGCCCGTTCGTGGATGAACGTGCCGTTCCGCCTGGCCGATGAGCGCCTGGACAAGGCCTTCCTGGCCGGCGCCGATGCCCGTGGCCTGCTCAACCTCAAGGGCCACCGCTCGGTGGGCGGCATGCGCGCTTCCATCTACAACGCCCTGGGCTTGGACGCTGTCGAGGCGCTGGTGGCCTACATGGCCGAATTCGAGAAGGAGCACGGCTGATGTCCGAACATGAGCTCAAGGCGCTGCGCGTACGCATCGATAGCCTCGACGAGAAAATCCTCGAGCTGATCAGCGACCGCGCCCGCTGCGCCCAGGAAGTGGCCAAGGTCAAGACCGCCTCGCTGGCCGAAGGCGAGCAGCCGGTGTTCTACCGCCCTGAGCGTGAAGCTGCCGTGCTCAAGCGCGTGATGGAGCGCAACAAGGGGCCGCTGGGCAACGAAGAGATGGCGCGGTTGTTCCGCGAGATCATGTCGTCCTGCCTGGCCCTCGAAGAGCCGCTGAAAATCGCCTACCTGGGGCCGGAAGGCACCTTTACCCAGGCTGCGGCCATGAAGCACTTCGGCCACGCCGTGATCAGCCGCCCGATGGCTGCCATCGACGAAGTGTTCCGCGAAGTGGCGGCCGGCGCCGTCAATTTCGGCGTGGTGCCGGTGGAAAACTCCACCGAGGGTGCGGTCAGCCACACCCTGGACAGCTTCCTTGAGCACGACATGGTGATCTGTGGCGAAGTCGAGCTGCGCATTCACCATCACTTGCTGGTGGGCGAAAGCACCAAGACTGACAGCATCACCCGCATCTACTCGCATGCCCAATCGCTGGCCCAGTGCCGCAAATGGCTGGACGCGCACTACCCGAACGTGGAACGCGTGGCGGTGTCGAGCAATGCCGAGGCCGCCAAGCGGGTCAAGGGCGAGTGGAATTCGGCGGCGATCGCCGGCGACATGGCCGCAAACCTGTACGGGTTGACCCGCCTGGCCGAGAAGATCGAAGACCGCCCGGACAACTCCACGCGCTTCTTGATGATCGGCAACCAGGAAGTGCCGCCGACCGGTGACGACAAGACCTCGATCATCGTTTCGATGAGCAACAAGCCAGGTGCCCTGCACGAACTGCTGGTGCCGTTCCACGACAACGGCATCGACCTGACCCGCATCGAGACCCGCCCGTCGCGCAGTGGCAAGTGGACCTACGTGTTCTTCATCGACTTCGTAGGCCACCACCGCGACCCACTGATCAAGGCCGTGCTGGAGAAGATCAGCCAAGAGGCTGTGGCGCTGAAGGTACTGGGCTCGTATCCAAAGGCGGTGCTTTGATTCAAGGTTGTTGGGGGCGCTTTGCGCCCCATCGCGACGCAAGGCCGCTCCTACAGGCGTCTGCAATCCCTTGTAGGAGCGGCCTTGTGTCGCGATGGGCTGCAAAGCAGCCCCCTGCGGTCCCAAAGACTGTCGTGATTTCTGAACAGGGTTCGTACCAGTGGTAAATGCAGCAAAAAACAACCCCGCACCGCTCATCGGCCGCCTCGTCGTCGTAGGCCTGGGCCTGATCGGCGGCTCCTTCGCCAAAGGCCTGCGTGAAAGCGGCCTGTGCCGCGAAGTGGTCGGCGTCGATCTGGATGCCCCTTCACGCAAGCAAGCTGTGGCCCTGGGTGTGGTCGACCGCTGCGAAGAAGACCTCGCCGCCGCCTGTGTCGGCGCCGACGTCATCCAGCTGGCGGTACCGATCCTGGCCATGGAAAAGCTGCTGGCGCGCCTGGCGCAACTGGACCTGGGCAGCGCCGTCATCACTGACGTCGGCAGCGCCAAAGGCAATGTGGTGCGTGCTGCGCGTGAGGTGTTCGGCGACCGCCTGCGCCACTTCGTGCCCGGCCACCCCATCGCCGGCTCCGAGCAGAGCGGGGTAGAGGCTTCCAACGCCACCCTGTTCCGCCGCCACAAGGTCATCCTCACGCCGCTGCCCGAAACCGACCCCGCCGCCCTGGCCCTGGTCGACCGCCTGTGGCGTGCCCTGGATGCCGACGTGGAGCACATGCCGGTAGAGCGCCACGACGAAGTGCTGGCCGCCACCAGCCACTTGCCGCACCTGCTGGCCTTCGGCCTGGTCGATTCATTGGCCAAGCGCAATGAAAACCTTGAGATCTTCCGGTACGCTGCCGGTGGTTTCCGCGATTTCACCAGAATCGCCGGCAGCGACCCGACCATGTGGCATGACATCTTCCTCGCCAACCGCGAGGCTGTCCTGCGCACCCTGGACACTTTTCGCAGCGACCTCGACGCCTTGCGCGACGCGGTCGATGCAGGGGACGGGCACCAGTTGCTGGGTGTATTCACCCGCGCTCGGGTTGCCCGCGAGCATTTCAGTAAAATCTTGGCCCGCCGGGCCTATGTGGACGCTATGAACGCCAACGATCTGATTTTCCTGGCCCAACCGGGTGGCCGCCTGACCGGGCGAATCCGCGTACCGGGCGACAAGTCGATTTCCCACCGTTCGATCATGCTCGGCTCCCTGGCCGAAGGCACGACCGAAGTCGAAGGCTTCCTCGAAGGTGAGGACGCCCTGGCGACCCTTCAGGCTTTCCGTGACATGGGGGTGGTCATCGAAGGCCCGAACCACGGCCGCGTGACCATCCACGGTGTTGGCCTGCACGGCCTCAAGCCACCACCCGGGCCGATCTACGTGGGTAACTCCGGCACCTCCATGCGCCTGCTCTCGGGCCTGCTGGCCGGTCAGTCGTTCGACGTGACCATGACCGGCGACGCCTCGCTGTCCAAGCGCCCGATGAACCGCGTGGCCAACCCGCTGCGCGAAATGGGCGCGGTGGTCGAAACCGGTCCGGACGGCCGCCCACCACTGACCATTCGCGGTGGCCACACGCTCAAGGCGCTGACCTACACGCTGCCGATGGCCAGTGCCCAGGTCAAATCCTGCCTGCTGCTGGCCGGCCTGTACGCCGAAGGCAAAACCACCGTAACCGAGCCTGCGCCCACCCGTGACCATACCGAGCGCATGCTGCGCGGCTTCGGCTATGCGGTGGAGTCCAACGGCCCGGTGGCTTCGCTGCAGTCCGGCGGCAAGCTCACCGCCACCCGCATCGAAGTGCCCGCAGACATCTCCTCGGCTGCGTTCTTCCTGGTGGCAGCATCCATTGCCCAGGGCTCCGAGCTGGTGCTCGAACATGTCGGCATCAACCCGACCCGCACCGGTGTCATCGACATCCTGCGCCTGATGGGCGGCGACATCACCCTGGAAAACCAGCGTGAAGTCGGCGGCGAGCCAGTGGCTGACCTGCGTGTGCGCGGTGCCAAGCTCAAGGGTATCGATATCCCTGAGCACCTGGTGCCGCTGGCCATCGACGAATTCCCGGTGCTGTTCGTGGCTGCTGCCTGTGCCGAAGGGCGTACCGTGCTGCGTGGCGCCGAAGAGCTGCGGGTGAAAGAGTCCGACCGTATCCAGGTAATGGCCGACGGCCTGATCGCCCTGGGCGTGAAGTGCGAGCCGACCCCCGACGGCATCATCATCGACGGCGGCCAGATTGGCGGTGGCGAAGTGCATGGCCACGGCGACCACCGTATCGCCATGGCCTTCAGCGTTGCCTCGCTGCGCGCCAGCGCGCCAATCCGCATCCATGATTGCGCCAACGTCGCCACCTCGTTCCCCAACTTCCTCGCGCTGTGCGCCGAAGTGGGTATCCGCGTGGCAGAAGAGGGCAAGTCGTGAATCTGCAAGCGCCGGTCATCACCATCGATGGCCCGAGCGGCTCGGGCAAGGGCACCGTCGCAGGCCTGTTGGCGCGCGAACTGGGCTGGCGGCTGCTGGATTCCGGCGCGCTTTACCGCCTGCTGGCGTTCAACGCCAGCAACCACGGTGTCGACCTGACCAACGAAGAGCTGCTCAAGGCCCTGGCCGCCCATCTGGATGTGCAGTTCATCGCCGCCGAGCCGGGTAAGCTGCAACAGATCATTCTCGAAGGTGAGGACGTCAGCAATGTCATCCGCACCGAGACGGTCGGTGCCGGGGCGTCCATGGTGGCGTCCCTGCCGGCAGTGCGCGAAGCCCTGCTGCAGCGCCAGCGCGCGTTCCGCGAAGCGCCGGGCCTGATCGCCGATGGCCGCGACATGGGCACCGTGGTGTTCCCGGACGCGCCGCTGAAGGTGTTTTTGACCGCCAGTGCCGAGGAGCGTGCCCGTCGCCGCTACCTGCAGTTGAAGGGCAAAGGCGAAGATGTTAGTCTGTCGAGTCTGCTAGATGAGATTCGTGCGCGCGATGAGCGCGACACCCAGCGCGCAGTGGCCCCGCTCAAGCCGGCGGCCGATGCCATTCAGCTGGACTCCACGGAGCTGTCCATCGAGCAGGTGCTGCACCGTATCAGGAGCGAGCTCGCCCAGCGCGACTTGGTCTGATCGTCAGGAAAGCAGGCAGGGGCACCAGTCAACGTCCTGCCCGCTTTCCTTTACTTAACGAAACCCACATTGTCTGGAGTGTGGCGATGGGCGTCTGTTTCGCCCGAATCTACAGGAATTAAAATGAGCGAAAGCTTTGCAGAACTCTTTGAAGAAAGCCTGAAAACCCTCAATCTTCAGCCGGGTGCGATCATCTCCGGTATCGTTGTCGACATCGACGGCGACTGGGTTACCGTACACGCTGGCCTGAAGTCCGAGGGCGTCATCCCGCTCGAGCAGTTCTACAACGAAGCTGGCGAGCTGACCATCAAGGTCGGTGACGAAGTTCACGTTGCGCTGGACGCGGTCGAAGACGGCTTTGGCGAAACCAAACTGTCCCGTGAAAAAGCCAAGCGCGCCGAGTGCTGGATTGTTCTGGAAGCAGCTTTCGCCGCCGAAGAAGTGGTCAAGGGCGTTATCAACGGTAAGGTTAAGGGCGGCTTCACTGTCGACGTTAACGGCATCCGTGCGTTCCTGCCGGGCTCCCTGGTTGATGTCCGCCCTGTGCGCGACACCACCCACCTGGAAGGCAAAGAGCTGGAATTCAAGGTCATCAAGCTGGACCAGAAGCGCAACAACGTTGTCGTTTCCCGTCGCAGCGTGCTGGAAGCCGAGAACTCCGCCGAGCGCGAAGCCCTGCTGGAAACCCTGCAGGAAGGCCAGCAAGTCAAAGGTATCGTCAAGAACCTCACCGACTACGGCGCATTCGTGGACCTGGGCGGCATCGACGGCCTGCTGCACATCACCGACATGGCCTGGAAGCGCATCAAGCATCCTTCCGAAATCGTTAACGTTGGCGACGAAGTCGACGTACGCGTTCTGAAGTTCGACCGTGAGCGCAACCGCGTTTCGCTGGGTCTGAAGCAGATGGGCGAAGATCCGTGGGTTGCTATCACTGCGCGTTACCCAGAAGGTACCCGCGTGCAGGCTCGCGTTACCAACCTGACCGACTACGGCTGCTTCGCTGAGCTGGAAGAAGGCGTTGAAGGTCTGGTACACGTTTCCGAAATGGACTGGACCAACAAGAACATCCACCCGTCGAAAGTCGTTCAGGTTGGCGACGAAGTGGAAGTCATGGTTCTGGACATCGACGAAGAGCGTCGTCGTATCTCCCTGGGCATCAAGCAGTGCAAGTCCAACCCATGGGAAGACTTCTCCGGCCAGTTCAACAAGGGTGACAAGATCACCGGTACCATCAAGTCGATCACCGACTTCGGTATCTTCATCGGCCTGGACGGCGGCATCGATGGCCTGGTTCACCTGTCCGACATCTCCTGGAACGAAACCGGCGAAGAAGCCGTACGTCGTTTCAAGAAGGGCGACGAGCTGGAAACCGTCATCCTGTCGGTTGACCCAGAGCGCGAGCGTATCTCCCTGGGCATCAAGCAGCTGGAAGACGATCCGTTCTCCAACTTCGTTGCTGTCAACGACAAGGGCGCTATCGTCAAGGGCATCGTGAAAGAAGTTGACGCCAAAGGCGCCATCGTCACCCTGGCCGACGACATCGAAGCCACTCTGAAAGCTTCCGAAATCAGCCGTGACCGCGTTGAAGACGCGCGTAACGTTCTGAAGGAAGGCGAAGAGATCGAAGCCAAGATCATCAGCGTTGACCGCAAGTCGCGCGTGATCAGCCTGTCGATCAAGTCGAAAGACGACGCTGAAGAGCGTGAAGCCATCCAGAGCCTGAAAAACGCTCCGGAAGCGGCTGCCGATACCACCATGGCTGCGCTGCTGCGCGAAGCAATGGCCAAGCAGAACTAAGTTCTGTTTGATCGGTGTAAAAAAAGGGTGGCCTTCGGGCCACCCTTTTTTTATCCAAAATTTCCCCAAGCCTCACGCTACCCCCTGTAGGAGCCGGCTTGCCGGCGATGGCCTGCAGCGCAGGCCCAAGCTTATTTCCTAACACTCCATTCTTGAATTTTTTTATTAAGTCAAGAACCACCCTGTTCAAATCCCTCCCAGCGTGCTACAAACTGATTAAGCAATGATCTAGCTGCTTGATAACGAAGGGAAAAATATGACGAAGTCGGAGCTGATCGAACGTATTGTCACCCATCAAGGGCTGCTCTCGTCCAAGGATGTGGAGCTGGCCATCAAGACCATGCTTGAACAGATGTCCCAATGCCTGGCCACCGGAGATCGCATCGAGATCCGCGGCTTTGGCAGCTTCTCTTTGCACTATCGCGCTCCACGCGTAGGGCGCAACCCCAAGACCGGCCAGTCGGTCGAGCTGGAAGGCAAGTTCGTTCCGCACTTCAAGCCCGGCAAAGAGCTGCGTGATCGCGTCAATGAAGAAGAGCACGAGCACCCCTGACCGATGAAGGAGCCAGTCTGATGCGTAACCTCAAGCGCGCCCTGGCGGCGTTGTTCGTGCTGCTGCTGGCGGCGGTGGTGCTGTTCTTCGTGCTGGAGAACCAGCAGGCCGTGGCACTCGTGCTGTTTGGCTGGTCGGCGCCCGAGTTGCCGGTTGCGGTACCGGTGCTGGCGGCCCTGGTAGTAGGCCTGGCGATTGGCCCGCTGTTGGGCGCCTACGGCGTACAGCGCAGCAAACGCAAGATTCGCGCCTCGGCCAGGCAGGCAGCGCTGGAAGGTAAGTGATGAATAATCCTACTTCCATTTAGGAATCCCTCACCTGTGCATGCGCCTTTGGAAATGAAGTAATACCTGCTTCATTTTCCCTGCCCAGGCGAGCGTGCAGCAGTATGGAATATCCCATCCTTTCCCATCACGGTGGCACCCGCGGTGTAACCGGTTCTTGTCACCAGCTTCACCTTGATGAAGCGCAAAGCCTGTTGGTCGATTGTGGTCTGGAGCAAGGTGCAGATGCTGCACCAGGTGCCGAACTCGCACCGATCGGTTTCGATATCGGCGGTATCCAGGCGCTGATCATTACCCATGTCCACCTCGACCATGTCGGCCGCATCCCCGCCTTGCTGGCTGCGGGTTTTCGTGGGCCAATCCTGTGCAGCGAACCCTCGGCGAAGCTGCTGCCCCTGGTGCTCGAGGATGCCTACAAGCTCGGTATCAGCTCGGACCCGGTTCAGGTAGACCGCTACCTCGCCTTGTTGCAGCGGCTGGTGGTCGCCCTACCTTTCGAACAGTGGCACACCGTGGTCGAAAGTCGGGGTGTGGCCTGTTCCGTGCGCCTTCAGCGTGCCGGGCACCTGCTCGGTTCAGCCTATGTTGAATGCGATGTGCGCTACCCGGGCGTAGAACCCAGTACGCGGGTGGTGTTCTCGGGCGACCTTGGCGCCCCTTGCAATCCGCTATTGCGCGCCGTTCAGCCGCCAGAGCGCGCGGACGTTCTGGTGCTGGAGAGCACCTATGGCGACAGGCTGCATGCGCCCCGCCACGACAGGCAGCAGCGGCTGGAGGCGGTTATCGACCGCGCGCTGGCGGACAACGGCACCATCCTCATTCCCGCTTTCAGCTTGGGGCGTACCCAAGAGCTGCTGTATGAGATCGAGGACATCCTCCATCGCAAGTCCCTGCTCAATAAAGGCAAAGTGAACGAGGCGAGCGCGCCAGAGCTGGGGGTGAACTGGTCCCGCTTGCCGATCATTCTCGATTCGCCACTGGCGCAGCGCATAACCAAGGCCTATTCGGAGTTGCACGCATACTGGAATGCCGAAGCCAGGCAGCGGCTCGGGGAGGGCAGGGACCCGCTCGGCTTCGGTCAGCTGCTGTGCGTTGATACCCATGCCAAGCATCAGCAGGTGTTCAACTACCTCAAGAGCACGGGGCGGCCAGCCATTGTCATTGCCGGCAATGGCATGTGTTCCGGCGGGCGGATCGTCAACTACCTCAAGGCGATGCTCGGTGATCCGCGGCATGAAGTGGTGTTTGTGGGGTATCAGGCCAAGGGCACGCCTGGGGCGGTGATACAGGCGAGTGAGGGTGCAGAAGGTTTTGTGCAGCTCGATCTGGATGGGCAGATGTACGAGCTGCGCGCAAAAGTCATCACGTTGGGCGGCTACTCGGGCCACGCTGATCAGAGCGGGTTGGTAAAGTTTGTTGAAGGTATACCCTGCCCACCGAAGAGTGTGGTTTTAGTGCATGGCGAGCAACGTGCCAAAACAGCCCTTAAATATGAGTTGGAACGCCGGGTTTCGGAATCGAACCGATCAACGGCTTATTTTATTGCGCAATAGGCCGGTCGTTCACTGAACATTGACAAACAATGTTGTCTGATGAGCGCCACGCGTTCTTGCAGGGCGCTTACAGGTGCTGGCAATTCGCTCCCAACATCCGGCTAGACGCCGCATTTACTGCGCCTGCCAGACAAGCTACCGGGAAAAATCTCTGGTATTCTACTGGCCGAAGCTTGCGTCTTGAGCCTATGGATGGCCAGGGAATAAATACGCTGGGCGCGCACATTTAGCGCCGCTACGGCTGTCGTGGCGGCGATCAGAAATAAGACACATGCAGGTTCCCTGAGGTTGACAACTTCAAGTGGCCGTTAAGGACTCGATTATGGAATTGATCCCGGTAATTCTATCCGGTGGCGTTGGTAGCCGTTTGTGGCCAGTATCGCGGGAGGCTCACCCTAAGCCTTTCATGACCCTGCCAGACGGGCAGAACCTGATCCAGAAGACCTTCCAGCGTGCCGCGCGCCTGGAAGGCGTGGTTGAAGTGCTGACCGTTACCAACCGTGAACTCCTGTTCAAGACTGAAGACGAATACCGCGGCATCAATACCCAGAACCTTGCCCAGGGTTACATCCTCGAGCCCTTTGGCCGCAACACCGCCGCTGCAGTCGCTGCGGCTGCGCTGCAGTTGCAAGAGGCCCATGGGCCGCAGGCCTACATGCTGGTTCTGGCCGCCGACCACCTTATCCAGAACGAAGCAGCCTTCGCCGAAGCGGTTGGCAAGGCCGTGCACCTGGCCGGCGAGGGCTGGTTAGTCACCTTCGGCATCAAGCCACAATATCCGGAAACCGGCTTCGGCTACATCGAAGCGGCCGCTGGTGGCGCGCTGGAAGGTGGCCTGAAGGTCGAACGCTTCGTTGAAAAGCCCGACCTCAAAACCGCTGAGTCCTATGTCAATGCCGGCAACTATTTCTGGAACGCGGGCATGTTCTGCTTCCAGGTCGGTACCGTGATCGAGGAGTTCAAGGCCCACGCCCCGGACGTGCTCGATGCCGTTGCGCAAACCCTCGAAGCCTCCCGCCGCTCGAGCTCCAAGGGTTACAGCTGCCTGGCACTTGATGCCGACAGCTTTGCCAGTGTGCCCGACATCTCCATCGACTACGCCCTGATGGAGCGTTCGCAGAAAGTCGCAACCATCCCGTGCGACATCGGCTGGAGCGACATCGGCTCGTGGAACGCGGTCAGCGAGCTGACCCCCCCGGACGAGAACGGCAACCGCTTCGAAGGCGAAGTGATGGCCTATGGCGCAAGCAACAACTACGTCAACTCCGAAGACCGCCTGGCTGCTCTGGTCGGCGTTCAGGACCTGCTGGTGGTCGATACCCCCGATGCGCTGCTGATTGCGCACAAGGACCACGCCCAGGACGTCAAACACATCGTCAAGCGCCTGAAAAGCGACGGCCACGCTGCCCACCTGCTGCACCAGACCGTGCATCGCCCGTGGGGTACCTACACCACGCTCGAAGACGGCGAGCGCTTCAAGATCAAGCGCATCGTGGTCAAGCCCAAGGCGTCGCTTTCGCTGCAGATGCACCATCATCGCAGCGAACACTGGATCGTGGTCAGCGGCATGGCAGTAGTGGTCAACGATGACCAGGAGCTGATGCTCAACACCAATGAGTCCACCTTCATTCGTGCCGGCCACAAACACCGTTTGGAAAACCCAGGTGTCATAGACCTGGTCCTGATCGAAGTGCAGAGCGGTGACTACCTCGGCGAAGACGACATCGTCCGCTTCGAGGACAAATACGGTCGTTGCAACGCCTGATAGCAGGCCTTCCCATCGGCCCGTGAGCGCCTCGCCGAGGCCACGGGCCGATTTTCATGCGGCTATTCAATCGCCGACCATCCCCTTCCAGACGGTGGCTGCCCAGGCGGCGCCGCATCGAGAGAGATGTATGTACGCACCTATCCAGACCCGCTGTTTCAAAGCCTATGACATCCGCGGCCAAGTGCCGACCGACCTCAACGACGACATTGCCTACCGCATTGGCCGCGCCCTGGTGGCCCAGCTGGGCGGGCGCAGTTACGTGGTCGGCCGCGACATGCGCCTGGAAAGCCCCGGCCTGTCCCGTGCCCTGATGAAGGGCCTGACCGAAGGCGGCGCCGATGTGATCGACATCGGCCTGTGCGGTACCGAAGAAGTCTACTTCGCCACCAGCCATTACCAGGCCGATGGCGGCATCATGGTCACCGCCAGCCACAACCCCAAGGGTTACAACGGCATGAAGCTGGTGCGCGAGCAGTCGCGTCCGATCAGCGGCGACACCGGCCTGAACGACATCCGCCAGCGTGTCGAAGCCGGCGACCTCGGCACCCAGGCCGCCACCCCTGGCAGCGTGCGCGAGGCGTTCGACAAGACCGCTTACATCGACCACCTGCTGACCTACGTCAACTTGTCGGCCCTCAAGCCCCTCAAGGTGCTGGCCGACCCGGGCAATGGCGCCGTGGGCCCGGTACTGGAGCTGCTCAAAGCCCGCTTGCCGCTGGCCATCACCATCATCAACGGTGAGCCGGATGGCAACTTCCCCAATGGCATTCCCAACCCACTGCTGCCAGAAAACCGCGACCTGACCCGTCAAGCCGTGCTCGACACCGGCGCCGATATGGGTATCGCGTTCGACGGCGACTTCGACCGCTGCTTCTTCTTCGACAACCAGGGCCGTTTCATCGAGGGTTACTATGTTGTCGGCCTGCTGGCTGAAATGCTGCTGGCCAAGCACCCCGGCAGCAAGATCATCCATGACCCGCGCCTGACCTGGAACACCATCGAGCAAGTCGAAGCAGCGGGCGGCATCGCCATCCAGAGCAAGACCGGCCACGCCTTCATCAAGGAGCGCATGCGCGCCGAAGACGCGGTGTATGGCGGCGAAATGAGCGCGCACCACTATTTCCGCGATTTCGCCTACTGCGACAGCGGCAATATCCCGTGGTTGCTGGTCGCCGAGCTGATGAGCGTCACCGGCAAGAGCCTGGCCCAACTGGTAGACGAGCGCATTGCCGCCTTCCCGTGCAGTGGCGAGATCAACTACGAGGTGGCTGACGTTAAGGGCAGCATCGATAAGATTCTTGCCTTCTATCTGTCCCATAATCCTCGCGTTGACCGCACCGACGGAATCAGTGTTGAATTTAGTGCTTGGCGTTTCAGTCTGCGAGGCTCCAATACCGAGCCGTTGTTGCGACTTAATGTAGAAAGCCGTGGCGATCAAGAGGAAGTAAAAAGTAGGGTCGAAGAAATTTCTCGTTTAATTAGTGGTTGGTCATATTCCGTATGATCAAAGGAGGTGTAGAGCTATCGTCGCTTTATTGTTCCTCTAGTTATTGAGCGAGCATTTAGCAGCAGGTTGGGTTCTATTCCGGACAAGCTTGAGCTATGTAAGTATCATTGCCCGAGACTGGCTGTCTTTACTGTGCTGTGGGCCCAAACTGTCGAGGTGAGCATTGAGCTGAATTGTAAGAGAGGTTGGAGTGACTGCTAGTTAGCATAGGGCTTGCGCGCGTGCCTGCAGTTGTCTGTGTTTGTTCGGGTTGTAAGGATTGAGCTATGCTGACCTGGCCGAGTTGTAAAGTGCTAGCCGCACCGTGGTTGCTGCTTAAGGGGTAGAAGGCCATGGCGCCTCATTGATTGAGGTCGCGCAGCACTAGCTGCCAATTATTGCTCTGATATTCCCGTATTTCGAGGTTTGCCTGGGGGGTTGCTGCTTTCTTGGGGTCGGATTATCTAGCTCTGATGTTCGTGCTGTTTGGGGCGGGTAATCATACGCTTTCGGCATGAGATGCCTTCGCCACATTGGGGTGAAAATGTGGCCGGCTTCACGTCGGATTTTGAGTGCGCCGGAATCAATATGCTGACACGGCAAGCCACTGCTGTCAGAAAAAGATCAGCGAGGCGTCGCACTGAGTGAGGCCGACCTGTTCGATTGATGGGCAATTACCTAAAATAGCCAATTCCTTCAGTACAGCTATGCCGCACTGAAGGAACTGATACCGTTGATCAAGCACACGCTAGCTGTCAGAGTGATGAAGCCGTGCGCGAAACCTTCCGGAATCCATAACTGTTGCTTGTTTTTTGCCGATAGCACTGCCCCGACCCATTTGCCGAATGTTGACGATGAGCGGCGAATGTCCAATGCCACGTCGAAGACTTCGCCCTGGACTACGCGCACCAACTTGCCTTGGGCATGGGGCGACAGTTGGTAGTGTAGGTGGCGCAGAACACCCTTCGCCGAGCGTGGGTGGTTGTCCTGAGAGCGAAATCTGGCTGCAAGCTAGTGACTTCGCTGAAGACTCTGGCGTTGAAGCTCTCATAGAAAAGGCCGCAGTCATCACCGAATACTTTGGGGGTGAAAGAATGACTTCGGTGATTGCCAAAGGTATTGCGCGCATCAGAAAATCTTCAACTCAAGTAGATTACGTAGGTATTGTCCGTATCCGTTTTTCAGCAGGGGCTGGGCCAAACGTTCGACCTGTTCTGCGCTGATCCAGCCAGCGCGATATGCGATTTCTTCGGGGCAGGCGATTTTCAGGCCCTGACGACGCTCTATAGTTGCTATGTACTGGCTGGCATCCAGCAAGCTGTCGTGAGTGCCTGTGTCCAGCCAAGCATAGCCACGGCCCATGATTTCGACTTTCAGCTGTTTTTGCTGCAAGTACAGGTTGTTAAGGTCGGTGATTTCCAGCTCGCCGCGAGTAGACGGTATCAGTTGTTTAGCGAGGTCGACAACTTGATTGTCATAGAAGTACAGGCCGGTTACGGCGTAACTGGACTTAGGCGACTTTGGCTTTTCCTCGATTGACAATACGCAGCCATGCTTGTCGAACTCGGCCACGCCATAACGCTCTGGATCCTGAACGTGGTAGGCAAACATAGACGCCCCAGCATCCTGGCGGTCTGCTTTCAGCAGAAGTGCCTGGAAATCATGGCCGTAGAAAATGTTGTCGCCTAATACTAGAGCGGACGGATCATTGCCGATGAAGTCGGCGCCGATCGTGAATGCTTGCGCCAAGCCGTCAGGGCTCGGTTGCACGGCATAAGTAATATTCAGACCCCATTGCGCGCCATCGCCCAGCAATTGCTCGAAGCGCGGCGTGTCTTGAGGTGTAGAGATGATAAGGATGTCACGAATACGTGCCAGCAGCAGCGTACTGAGCGGGTAGTAGATCATGGGTTTGTCGTATACCGGCAGAAGCTGCTTCGATACCGACAACGTGGCGGGGTGCAGGCGGGTGCCTGAACCTCCTGCCAGGATAATTCCTTTGCGCGCCATTAGCAGTCCTTAGAGCTGGATTTCGTCCAGCATACGTTGCACGCCTTGCTGCCAAGGCGGCATCTTCAGATTAAATACTTTCTCGTTTTTAGCCAAATCAAGGCGCGAATTGCGCGGCCGCAAAGCTGTGGCGGGATAATCTTCGGTGCTGATTGCCCTCACTTGGTCGGCGGCTAACTTCAGCGCGCAACCACGGCTGCTGGCATAACCGAGCACAAGCTGCGCGAAGCCGTGCCAGCTGGTTTCGCCGGCTGCGGTAAGGTGGTAGGTGCCGGCACGATGATTGGAATCCGCTAGGCTGAAAATTTGTCGGATGATGTAAGCTGTCACGTCTGCGATGAGCTCTGCGCCTGTTGGTGCGCCGAATTGGTCAGCGACTACGCTAAGTGAGTCGCGCACCTTTGCCAATCGCAGCATGGTCTTGGCGAAGTTGTGGCCCCGGGCGGCGTATACCCAGCTGGTGCGGAGAACGACAGCGCGCGCGCCGCTCTTTGCGATGGCCGTTTCGCCATCTCGCTTGGTGCGGCCATAAGCTGACAGCGGGCTGGTTGGCGCCTCTTCGGTCCACGGGGTTTCACCGCTACCGTCAAATACATAGCCAGTGGAGTAGTGGATCAACCAGGCGCCGATAGCCGCCGCTTCGCGGGCCAGTACCCCTGGCGCTTCGGGGTTGATGCGCGCCGCCAGTGCCTCTTCGGACTCTGCCATGTCTACCGCGGTGTAAGCTGCTGCATTGACGATGACGTCCGGTTTCAAAGTGCGGACTGTTGCTGCGAGTGCTTCCAAGTCATTTAGGTCACCGTTTAGGTGAGAGCTGGATTGCCGGTCCAGGGCGACAACAGTGCCCAAAGAGGCAAGGGAGCGCTGAAGCTCCCAGCCTACTTGCCCGTTTTTTCCCAAAAGAAGAATTTTCACTGTTTGCCTATATCGTACTGCTGCGCAACCCAGTCACGATAGCTGCCATTCATGACACCCGCTACCCACTGCTGATTATTCAGATACCACTCAATAGTCTTGCGAATGCCAGTTTCAAATGTTTCTGTAGGCTTCCAGCCGAGTTCACGCTCAATCTTGCGTGCATCGATAGCATAACGACGATCGTGGCCTGGGCGGTCAGTTACATAAGTGATTAGCTCGCCGTACTGAAGGACCGGCTTACCGGTCTGTTGGTTGAATACGCCACGCTGTGCGGCAGGTGCCATTACGTCAAGCAGGCTACATAGCGTCTTTACGATGTCGATATTGGACTTTTCGCTCCAGCCACCAATGTTATATGTCTGGCCGCATCTCCCAGCCTCAAGAACGCGGCGAATGCCGCTGCAGTGGTCCTCTACATACAGCCAGTCTCGGATCTGGTGGCCGTCTCCATAGACTGGCAGTGCTTTTCCTGCCAAGGCGTTGACGATCATCAGCGGAATCAACTTTTCCGGAAAATGAAACGGTCCGTAATTGTTGGAGCAGTTAGTGGTTAGTACAGGCATGCCATAAGTGTGGAAATATGACCGAACCAGGTGATCGCTGGCCGCCTTGCTGGCAGAGTAGGGGCTGTTGGGCGCATAGCTCGTGCTCTCGGTAAAGGCTGGTTCACCGGCAGCCAATGTGCCATAGACCTCATCAGTGGAGACGTGCAGGAAACGGAAGGTTGTCTTTGCAGCTCGATCTAGCTTGTTCCAGTAGCTGCGTGCGGCTTCAAGTAGGCGGAAAGTCCCTACCACGTTAGTTTCGACGAACGCTTCCGGGTCCGCGATGGACCGGTCAACGTGTGATTCGGCGGCGAAATGAATCACCGCTCTCGGGTTGTGTTCTGCAAAAAGCCGGGTGAGTAAGGAGGTATCGCCGATGTTGCCTTGGACGAACTCATGCTGTTCGTTGCCGTTCAGCGATTGCAGGTTGGCTAGGTTGCCGGCATAGGTTAGCGCATCGAGATTCAGCACCTTCTCGTCAGTATGGGTGCACCACTCGAGAACAAAGTTGGAGCCTATGAATCCGGCGCCGCCTGTGACAAGTATCATGCGTTCCCTCCATTTAGTGGCTTCGGTGTGTGGTGTATTATCGCTGGATTGGTGTCGCTAAGGGAAGGGCTTGATGAGAGGGCGTTGTCGTAATCAAGGCTGAATCTGTTGCTGGGGTTCGTTCGTGCTAGGTCCTGAGCAAAATTAGGGTGATAGGGGTGTTCGTTGAGGTGTTAAAGCAAGAGTGTAAGCATTCGCAGTTGTAAAATCTCTAATTGGAAGCTTTTGGTTTTTTATGTGTGCTTGATGATTTTTTTCATTGGCTTTTGTGCGGAGGTGGTTAGGGTGGCAGGCCTTAATTTGGGCAAGAAATTGGTGGCTACTTTATTTTACTGGGAGTGCTGGGTGCCCGCGGCGTGTCGTTGTTTCGAGGCGCCGTCGTTGATGTCGTCCTGATTCACGTCCCCACTTCGAACCAAAACAAGGACACTAAGTGCAATCCAGAGATGAACCAAGCGTAAGCGAACGGCCAGCACACCTTGCGCAAGCAAGGCCAGAATCCACTGACGCGGTAGCAGGCCCTCCTCACTGGTCTTGTGTCGGTAACGCTTCCCTAGGGATGGTCTGAAGTAGCCATGTATTTCTGGCTGACTTCAGCCCCCGCCGGTTTTGAAAGCGGCGAATCGATCAAAACCGATCAGGTTACCCGCTCATTTCTGTGTTTTTACCCGCCACGAGCACCTCGCGGCAGCCATTTCCTGCATTACAGGCGCACCTCTCCCGTATTGCTCAGTAAGTGTCGGCGTGCCATCCACAGGTTCGACAGCGCAAACCGTGTCACCAGTTGCACGGTGTTCTTCGCTAGACCACGGAAGCGCGTCTTCACATAACCGAACTGCCGTTTGATCACCCGGAACGGGTGCTCGACCTTGGCGCGCACTTGGGCCTTGGCCTTCTCGATCTTGCGCTTGGCTTTGTACAAAGGGCTGCGCTTACCCAGCTTCTTGTATGTACTGCGGCGGGCGGCAATCTGCCAGATGACCTCTCGGCCTTCATGTTCAGGGCGTTTCTCGACGCCGGTGTAACCCGCGTCGGCGCCGACCATGTTTTCCTCGCCGTGCAGCAGTTTGTCGACTTGGGTGATATCCGCCACATTGGCCGCCGTGCCCACCACGCTGTGCACCAGACCCGACTCATCATCGACACCGATGTGCGCCTTCATGCCGAAGTAGTACTGGTTACCCTTCTTGGTCTGGTGCATTTCTGGGTCGCGTTTGCCGTCCTTGTTCTTGGTCGAACTCGGCGCATTGATCAGCGTGGCATCGACAATGGTGCCTTGGCGCAACGACAGGCCTTGATCACCCAGATAGCCATTGATCACGGCCAGGATGCCAGCAGCCAGCTCGTGTTTCTCCAGCAGACGAAGGAAGTTGAGGATCGTGGTTTCGTCGGGAATGCGCTCCAGCCTCAGTCCGGCGAACTGGCGCAGGATGGTGGTCTCGTACAGCGCTTCCTCCATCGCTGGATCGCTGTAGCCAAACCAGTTCTGCATCAGATGTACGCGCAGCATCGCCATCAACGGGTAGGCCGGACGGCCACCATCACCTTTCGGGTAATGTGGCTCGATCAGGACAATCAAACCCTGCCACGGCACCACCTGATTCATCTCGATCAGGAACAACTCTTTGCGGGTCTGCTTACGCTTGCCGGCGTACTCGGCATCGGCGAAGGTCATTTGCTTCATCGGAAAACTCGGCGGGTGATTCCGGGCGTTTTGCCAAAATCAGGAAGTCTTCTTCAGGATTTTCCTAGGACTTGCCCGCTGTTGCTGGCTAGTGAGCTTGGCTAGGGAGAGTAGAAAGTGCGTGGCCTGCCAAAGAAGGTAGGTCTAGCCGATCAAGGTGCGGAGATGCTCAATTGTTCGGGCGGAAAAGGTCGGAGCTCAGTTGGTGGTTTTCCCAGATCTGTCGAAGTCGTGGTAATCGATCTGAATCGATTTGGGATCGGTTAGCGCGATGGGCTTAGGGTGATACTAGCGCTTTCATTCCAGCAGCAGTGTGCTCCTGGCGCATCTGGTGGATCACCTGTTTGATGCCATCTGTGGTTTTCGATGTGGCAAGCCATGAGGGTGTGCAGGGTCCGCATAATGGGTTTTTGCTGGCTATGGCCGCAGGTCGCATGCTGCTACAAATTTGGCTTGCCCGTGCGTCCTAGGTCTCGAGTTGCGAGGAGCAACCCATGTGCGGTGCGTTTCGGCAAGGTCGCTAAGGAATTGACCTGATCGCCGGCCAAGCTGGCATCGTGATGAACTTTTCATTTTTAATTGAACGCTGCTATTGGTATGCTCCGGCGCTTGTCTAGCAGATACCCCATGGCAGCTCGAAATCTATGCGTGGCACTCATGAAAACAGCTTGCAGGCCGCCTTAAAGGCGTGTAGGTCCAGTTTTATCTCGGTTGGTTTTTTCAGCCTGTTCGTCAACGCCCTTATGCTTGTCCCGACGTTCTACATGTTACAGGTATATGGTCGAGTTGTTACAGGCGGCAACCTTACCACCCTGATGATGCTCACCATTATCATGGCGATCTTAATGGTCACCATGGGGGCGCTGGATTTCATTCGTTCGCGCATCATGGTGCGGATCAGCACCAAGCTGGATGTTCTGCTCAGTCGCGACGTGTACAAGGCGAGCTTTCGTCGGGCGTTAGAAAGCGGCGGCATGGATGCGTCCGCACAGTCGCTTAACGACCTGACCAACCTGCGTCAGTTTCTCACCGGCAACGGTTTGTTCGCCTTTTTTGATGCCCCGTGGCTGCCAATTTACATCGCCGTAATGTTCATGTTCCACCCCTGGTACGGCTGGGTGGCCATCGCGAGTGCCCTTGTGCTGCTTTTGCTGGCCTACGTGAATGAACGAGTCACCAGCAAGGCGCTGGGCGAGGCCAACAGGCAGAATGTTGGTGCCACCCTTTATACCACCAAGAACTTACGCAATGCCGAAGTCATCGAGTCGATGGGTATGCTCGGTACCCTCATGGAGCGCTGGACCCGTCGTCAGCGGGTCGTGCTGCAGTTGCAGTCTGAGGCCAGTGACAAGGGCGGTGCCATCAGTGCAATTTCCAAAACCTTCCGCATGCTGATCCAATCGCTGATTCTCGGCTTGGGTGCCTATCTCGCGGTGGACCATCAAATTAACCCTGGCCTAGTCATTGCAGGTTCCGTGCTGCTGGGGCGTGCCCTTGCGCCGATTGACCTCATCATCGGCAGCTGGAAGGGCTTCATATCTGCACGTACCCAGTACGATCGTCTGAACGAAGTGCTGGCGGAGCAGCAGGCAGAGCCTGCGCGCATGAGTTTGCCATTACCGCAGGGCGATGTGTTGGTTGAAAACTTGGTGGTTGGTGCGCCGGGCAACAAGAATCCCATCATTCGCGGCGTCAGCTTTGCCGTGCCTGCTGGCGCGTGCGTTGGGATTATTGGCCCGAGTGCGTCAGGCAAATCGACGCTTGCCCGTGCGTTGATGGGGGTGTGGCAGCCACAGCATGGCGTTGTCCGTCTAGATGGCGCGGATATTGGCAACTGGAACAAGGAAGAGCTCGGGCCACATTTGGGCTACCTGCCGCAGGATATTGAGCTGTTCGAAGGTAGTATTAGCGAGAACATCGGACGCTTCGCCGAAATCAATGCCGAAGCAGTGGTCAAGGCAGCTAAGATCGCCGGAGTGCATGAAATGATCTTGCAACTGCCCGACGGCTACGACACGGTGATCGGAAGTGAAGGTGTCAACCTGTCTGGCGGACAGCGCCAGCGCATCGGCCTGGCCCGAGCCTTGTACGGCTCGCCCAAGCTCATCCTGCTCGATGAGCCGAACTCCAACCTCGACGAAGTCGGTGAACGCGCGCTCGCTCAGGCCATCCGGGTGATGAAGCATGCTGGCTCGACGATCTTTGTCATTACCCATCGCACATCGATCCTTGCGCTACTGGATCGCCTGCTGGTTATGAGCAATGGCGGTATTGGCATGTATGGTCCGCGCGAGCAAGTTATGGAAGAGCTGAACAAGCAACAACTTGCGGCTCAGCAACAACACGCGCAGAGCGCAACCACAGGCGCGTCAATTGCCTGACAGGTAGAGATTAATGACCCCCCCTTCACTGAGTTTTAAATCCGACAACTTCGCGGGTCTGCCCGTTTCTGACCTGAAGATTCGTCGTTTCGGCTATGCCGTTATTCTAGTGGTGTTTGGTATCTTCGGCGGTTGGGCTGCTTTTGCTCCTATCGATGGGGCGGTTTACGCCCCTGGCGTAGTGACTGTTCAGACTTACCGCAAGACCGTCTCGCATCTCGAAGGTGGCATCGTCAAGGATGTCCTAGTGCATGATGGCGACATGGTCAAGAAAGGTGATCCACTGATCTTGCTCGACGAATCCCAGCTACGCGCCGAGTATGACGTCAACCATAACCTACTGATCGCCGCGAGAGTCATGGAAGCGCGCCTGGTCGCTGAGCGTGACGATCTCCAGGCCATTAATTTTAGTAGACTTTCCGAGTTCGATACGCCGCGCGCCAAGGAGGCTGAGGCTGGCGAAGTCCAGGTGTTCAACGCTAGGCGTGGTGCACGCCTTGGGCAAATCGCGGTGTTGCAGGAGCGTGTAGGCCAACTGCAGCAGCAGATCAAGGGTATCGAGTCCATGATCATCACCAAGGACAGCTTGGAAAAGTCCTATAGCAGCGAAATATCCGATCTCGATGAACTACTTAAGGAAGGCTTCGTAGACAAGCAACGACTGCTTGATTCTCAGCGCAAGCTCAACATGCTGCGCACGGAGGTGGCCGATCACCGCTCTACTATTACCAAGACCCGGCTACAGATCAACGAGACCCAGTTGCAAATCCTGCAGATCAATAAGGACTTTCAGTCCGAGGTCTCCAAACAGTTGTCTGAGACACAAACCAAGGTTTACGAGTTGCAAGAACGTACCGCAGCGCTGGTTGACCGGCTTAATCGCATTGTCATTCGTTCGCCTGACGACGGTATGGTCATTGGCATGACGGTGCATACCGTTGGCGGTACCGTACGTCCAGCTACACCGCTGCTCGATATCGTGCCATCCGTATCTGACCTGGTGGTCGAAGCTGAGGTGCCGACAAACGATATCAATCGCATTGCCATCGGCAGGAAGTCTGATATTCGCTTCAGTGCGTTCAATACGGCTACTACGCCGGTGATCGAAGGGGAGGTGGTCAATGTTTCTGGGGACCGCCTGACCAATGAAAAAACGGGCGTTTCATACTATCTGGCACGCGTCAAGGTTACTGCCGGCGGCATGAAGAAGCTGGATAATCGCGAGCTCAAGCTGCTAGCCGGTATGCCCGCCGAAGTGCTGATTAAGACCGGTGAGCGAACCATGCTGCAATACATTTTGCAGCCGGCGCGTAATGCGATTGCCCAGTCGATGATTGAGGAGTGATTGTGCGTCGTTTGTATCCCTGCCTAATGGCAGGCATTCTGGTGATGCCTGCCCATGCCTCTGACCCAAAGACCGCCGAGCCGCCCACGCCGTCTTCCTCTAGTGTCAGCGTCAAGACCTACTCGACCGATCTGATCCAGCTCTATCGTGAATCACGCTTGGAGGACCCGCGAGTGCTGGCGTCATATTCAAAGGCGCAGTCGAGTAAGGAGCAACAGCGTGAAGCCCTCGGCGGCTTGCTGCCGCAGGTCCAGATGAATGCGGGAAAGAATCGCATCACCCAGAGCAATGAGTTGATTCGCCAGTCTTACAACAGCGCAAGCTATAGTGTCACTCTCAGCCAAGCCCTTTACAACAAGTCGGCATGGGAGAACTGGAAAAAATTCCAAAATCTGGCCAAACAGACTGAGTCCGAGTCCGAAGAGGCTCAGGCCGAGGCAACCGTCGACCTCGCGCAGCGGTATTTTGCTGCTCTGGCTGCTGATGATGAGTTGAGCTTGGTGCAGGCTGAATTGGGTGTCACGCAGAAGAATCTCGACCGGGTCAACGCGTTACTGGCCAAGCAGATGGCGAAAATTACTGACCAACTTGATATCCAGACTCGTGTCGATTCCCTCATCGCCCAAGAGGTGGACGCCAAGAACCAGGTGCGCTTGAGTCGTGCAGCGCTCTCGGAGATCATTGGTCGTCCGGTTCGGGAGCGTCTGAGTCGTGTGCGCAACGATGTCGAACTGCAGGTGTCCAGCCAGAGCTTGGAGGAGTGGGTGCAAACCGCTGTTACTGAGAACCCGCAAGTAAAGGCGGCTGAAAGCGCTCTGGGTGCTGCGGAAGCAGCTCTTCGCGGAGGGAAAGGCAGTCATTACCCTACCGTTAGCCTCAATCTCAGTGCTCAGCAGACCGACGAAGGCTACAACAACTCAGCGGTACCCCGTACCGACAGTTACGTGGCGGGTGTCAATGTACAAATCCCGATCTATAGTGGTGGCTCAACTTCTGCGCGTGTGCGGGGTCTCTATCAAGATCAACTGACTACGGAGCAACAGCTGATTGCCACGCGTCGGCAGGTCGCCAAAGAGACTACGAACGCCTACTTGACTGCCGACTCGAGCGTCGTAAGCTTGCGAGCCAATCGTAAAGCCTTGATTTCTGCAGAGAAATCGCGTATTGCCGCCGAGAAGGCGTTCGCCTATGGCGTAGTCAGTGCTGTCGATGTGCTAACTGCAACGCAGAACGAGTTCACGGTTCGTCGCGACCTGCTGAGAACGCAGTATGATTTCATCACCAACCTGTTCATTCTCAACCGCTGGGCAGGCAAGCTATCTTCTGAGAGCGTTGAAAGTGTTAATGCTTGGTTGAGTAGCGGTTATGAAGAGATTGTCCCTGATCGAAAAAACAATCAATGAATGCAACCTATAATGAGCGCCGCTATCACCACCGGTATAACAGGCCAGGATGAGGCTATCTGAACACCCGCTGTTGAAGAAAGGCTGGGGGACGGCGCTTAGCGCCGCAAATTAGCTAGGTCTGCGTCTACCTGCTCACGCTTCGTGATATAGAATGGGGCATTTGTTAGGAAGCGCTTTCGTCAGGGCGGATTGCCGATTCGTATCTGGCGGGCCGCGTTAGCTCGGCCCTGTGGTTTCCCGTCCGTTTCCCGTCGCCTCGCGTGGTGATAGACTTCGTTGATGCTTAACGCTTCCGGCCTAATCGAGTTGTCTCCTAGCGACCCCATTTGCGGCATCATGCTCTCGGTACCTATTCCGTTAGATGAGGGTCGCGCGTATCAGATCGCCAAAGGCCGCATCGCCGGTATCAAGGTTATGACAACAGTGTCCCCGCCGTTCATTGGCTCAAAGACTGGAAGAAGACGAGCTGACTGCAATGCCCGAGCATCAGGCAATGCTGTCGAGCGTTTTCAGTCCCGAAGAAGGGTCCTCTTTAAGCTTTGTGCAAACGGTCCTCAATAGGAATGTCTCACTTGAATAGCTCTATTCTAGAACTATGGCATGCTCGCCACTTCATCAGGAACTCAATTCGTAATGAGTTCATTGCCCGCGTAGTGCGTAGCCGGCTCGGTCTTCTTTGGATTGTTATTTATCCACTGGCTCAAGTAGTGATATATGCCTTCGTGCTTTCCGTGATTTTGGCCGCCAAGCTGCCGGGGCTAAACAGTACTTATGCGTATCCTATTTACCTAACAGCAGGCATCCTAGCCTGGAGTTTGTTTTCTGAAATACTCGGGCGTTGCATAAGTGTATTTATTGAAAACGGAAACCTCCTCAAAAAAATGGTATTCCCACGGCTCGCTCTACCAACAATTGTCTGTGGAAGTGCACTGCTAAATAACCTTGTCCTGCTTGCATCGGTCCTGCTCATTTTTTCCTTGCTGGACCATGCGCCCAGTTTTCAGTTGCTATGGTTGCCGGTACTGTTTCTCCTTGTGATAGGGCTGGCGCTCGGGTTAGGTTTGGCGCTGGGGTTGTTCAATGTGTTTTTCCGAGATATAGGCCAGGTCGCCACTATCGTATTACAGTTTGGCTTCTGGTTAACACCGATTGTCTACCATATCGATCTGCTCTCCGAGCATTACCGCGATTATTTATATCTCAACCCTATGACAGGGATTGTCCAGGCCTATCAGAGCGTTCTGGTGTATGGTCGCGCGCCTGATCTAGGGCTGTTACTTTACCCTGCAATTTTTGCGGCTGTGGCTCTTTTGTTCGCAGCGCTTCTCTATCGACGTGCCATCGATGAAGTGGTGGATGTATTATGACTGCTGCCTTGAATGTTGAGGGTATAGGTAAGTCCTTCAACAAGTATACCCGTGAAATCCATCGCCTGCTCTCCTGGTTAGGCGTGCCAGTGCCGTCGGTGCAGCATAAATGGGTATTGCATGACATCTCCTTTGCCTTGCAGCCCGGCGAGGCAGTTGGCCTCATTGGTCTAAATGGGGCCGGTAAGAGCACGCTGCTCAAGATCGTTACCGGTACCCTCAAGGCCAGTAAGGGGCAGATCCAAATCAATGGCCGTGTGGCGGCCATTCTTGAACTGGGTATGGGATTTCATCCAGATCTGACAGGTCGGCAGAATGTCTATCATGTTGCCGGCCTGATGGGGTTCTCTCAGGAACAGATCAATGGTTTTATTGATGCGGTTCATGCCTTTTCTGAAGTTGGCGATTACTTCGAGTTGCCAGTCCGGGTTTATTCCAGCGGCATGCAGGCGCGTTTGGCGTTTGCGGTAGCAACGGCTGAGCGTCCTGAAATTCTTATTGTGGATGAAGCGCTATCTGTTGGTGATGCTTATTTCCAACATAAGAGTTTTGATCGTATCCGCCAATTTACCCGCCAAGGCACCACGTTACTGTTGGTGAGCCATGACAAGCAGGCCATCCAGAGTATTTGCAATCGGGCTATTCTGCTGGATGGTGGAACTATTGCTATGGAGGGTGAGCCGGATGCCGTCATGGACTACTACAACGCACTCTTGGCAGCTCATCAGGATCAGCAGATAATCGCCGATCCCCAAAGCCGTGGTGCATTGCTTTCTGGCACGGGTGAGGTTGAATTTATCCATCATCATCTTTGCGACGATCAAGGCAATCCGGTGGAGGTCGTGGATGTCGGCCAGGTGGTACGCCTAAATGTTTCGGCACATGCGTACTTGGACATTCCAGACCTAGTGCTGGGCTTTCTGATCAAAGACCGCTACGGGCAAGACGTTTTCGGCACCAATACACGTCTGCTCGACGACATTTTTTACGACATTAAAGCTGGTGCCGAGCTGTCGTGGTCTTTTGTATTTCCCGCCAACATTGGGCCAGGTACATATTCGATTACCTTGGCATTGCACAGCATTGTCGGGCACATCGAGTGTAACTATGCCTGGCAAGAGCGAGCCTTGATGTTTGAAATTGTAAACCGTAGCCAAGCCGAGTTTGCCGGCGTTGCTTGGTTGGACGCGCATCTGGAGAGCAAACAACGACATGAGTGATGATTTTTATCGTGCGCTGGAAGAGCGCTTCCGAGCCTCCCGTGAAGTTATCCGCTCTCGCCTAGAGGGCTATACCCCCTTTATTGCTGCCCTGCGGCAGGCCAAGCCCATTCCCAAAGCATTCGATATCGGATGTGGGCGTGGCGAGTGGTTGCAACTTCTCATGGAGCATGGCCTAGACGCTCAAGGCGTCGATCTCGATGACTCGATGCTCGCGGCCTGTCAGGAGCGTGGTCTGAATGCCCGGAATCAAGATGCCCTGGAAGCGCTGCAGGGGCTCCCAGAGGCTAGCCTAGACCTAATTTCGGCATTTCATGTTGTTGAACACCTGACATTTGATTACCTCAGGGCCTTGCTCAAGGAGGCAAATCGAACGTTGAGCGAAGGTGGTCTGCTGATTCTCGAGACGCCAAATGCTGAAAATCTGATTGTAGGGACCACCAATTTTTACTTGGATCCAACCCACAAGTGTCCGGTACCAGCGCAGTTCCTAGAGTTTCTTTGTCAGTACTCCGGTTTTGCGCAAAGTAAGATTGTGCGGCTGCAGGAAGACCCACAGCTGAAGTCTGAAGAGGCTCATATTGGTCTCTGGCAGGTGCTGTACGGTGTCAGCCCTGATTATGCGATCGTTGCACGCAAGTGCGTGCCGACGGTAGGTGAGCGTGATGTTTTTGGCGAGCTATTCGCACAGAGTTATGGCTTGGAGCTAGCGACGCTTGCGCAGCGTCACGACCGTATGCTGCAGGAGCAGTTCCGTGCTCAAGGCGAATACATAGATCATTTGGCTAAGCTTAGCGCGGCCAACATAGATCATTTTGCCAAACTATGTACGGCCAACATCGAACGCATCGAAAAAGTCCAAGTTGAATTGCAGCTTATTTATAGCAGCCGCTCCTGGCGTATCACGCGACCAATGCGAGAGCTGGCCGATACCTTGCGTCATATGGACCGTGTGAATCTGAAGCGCACCTTGGCCATGCCTCTATTTACAGTGCTTGGTTATGTTAGCCGCAGACCGAAGCTGCTTGGAGTCTTACGTAAGGCTATCAAGGCGGTTCCCGGTCTGGAAAGGCATCTGCGTAAGGTAACCCAAGCATTGGGTCGCATGAGCCAACCTGTCCTGTCTGACCTGCTTCGCAGCTACTCGCCTCGTGTTTTGCAGTTGAGCAAACGGTTGCATAGGCTGCTTGAGTCCGCCAGCTCGTCGGTTGAGCATCAAACAAGCGGGCGACCTCGCTTGGCTTATGTTTCCCCGATGCCGCCAGATCGTACTGGCATCGCCGACTATAGTGCCGAACTTCTGCCGGCGCTGGCTCGGTATTACGACATTGATGTCATCGTCGACGGCGACGATGCCGCACAAGTGCAGGAGAGTCTTTTCCCGCTCCGCGAAGCGGCTTGGCTCCGACAGCATGCCTCACAGTACAGTGCGGTGCTCTACCACTTTGGCAACTCGCCATGGCACTGCTATATGGCCGAATTGATCGAAGACGTGCCTGGTATCATCGTCCTGCATGACTTCTACCTGAGTGGGCTGATCTGGTCGATGGAAAGCCGGCCAGGCTTTGGCGGCGTCAAGATGCGTGAGCTGTACTATAGTCATGGTTATGCTGCGCTGATTGAGGCACAAGTGGATGAGCGACAGGTCGCGGTGCGTTATCCATTCAACCGCAGCATTCTCGAAAAAGCCCAGGGTGTCATCGTGCACTCGGCGGTGTCAGTACGGCTTGTCGAGCAATGGTACGGCTCTCAAGCGGCTACCGATTGGACGCAGATCCCCTTGCTGCGTGAATTGGCTGCTTCGAGTGACGATGCTCGTCATTTCGCCCGAGAAGCATTGGGTTTGACTGATGATGCATTCGTCGTTTGCAGTTTCGGCATGCTTGGGGAAACCAAGCTCAATGATAAGTTGATTAGTGCTTGGCTCGCCTCAGACCTAGCTAGCGATTCACGTTGCCATCTGGTATTCGTGGGGGAGCTGGGGAGTGACGAGTATTGTGAGCGGGTGCGCAAGCAACTCGTCGACCAAGGTGAACGATCGCGGATTACCGTGACGGGCTGGGCAGATAGCTCAACCTTCAAGCATTACCTATTTGCAGCTGACCTGGCGGTGCAACTACGTAGCTTGTCTCGCGGCGAAACATCCGCCGCAGTGCTAGATTGCATGAATTATCGCCTGGCCACTATAGTGAATGCTAATGGTAGCATGGCTGATTTACCAGAGCAGGGCGTTTACCGTCTGCCCGATCAATTCGATATCGTGCAACTAGCCGAAGCGCTGCAGTTCTTGCGGCACGACGAGGCGGCGCGCACTGCGTTGGGGCAGCGCGCTCGCGAGTTCATTGAGCAGCAACACACCCCTCAGCATTGTGCGGCGCTTTATCACACGGCCATCGAGCAATATGCCCAACGCAATCGTCAGCGTGAGCAGGAGTTGGTGCAGGTGGTGTCCGCACAATCGCTGACGCCGGGAGAGAGTGGCGAGCTGCTCGGCTTTGCTGAAAGTATTCTACAGGGCACACCCGATCCACTTCGCCCACGACAACTGTTGCTGGATATCAGCGGCACCTGTGCCAAAGACCGACATAGCGGAATTGAGCGCGTTGCCAAGGCGCTGACGCTCGCATTGCTCAAGAATCCTCCCGCAGGAGTACGTGTTGAGCCAGTCTATTTGTCTAATGCCGGTGGGCGTTGGCATTATCGTTATGCCAATGCATTCACTAATCGCTTACTCAATCTGCCTGATGTCCTGACCGATCGGGCAATCGACTATAGCCCGGCTGACCAACTGATTGCCTTTGATATTTCCGGCAATGCACTGGTTCAAGCCAGTCAGGCGGGCTTGTTCAAGAGGATGCAGGCCAGTGGCGTCAACTGCCGGATGCTGGTACATGACCTGTTGCCGGTCACTCGCCCCGAGTTGTTTCCCCCTCAGGCCGACAGGCATTTCTCCGAATGGTTATGGCATGTAAGCATGCTTGATGGCGTTGTTTGCGTCACCGAGACCGTGGCCGGGGAGTTCCGCAAGTGGATGCAAAAAACACTGCCGCAAAGGATGGCTGATTTCACCTTCGACTACTCCCACCACGGTGCAGATCTGGCCAACTCGTCCCCTAGCATGGGATTGCCCGCCGATGCGCAGGCACTGCTGGCGATCATGGCGGAGCGCCCGACAGTGCTAATGGTTGGAACCCTGGAACCGCGCAAAGGCTATTTGCAGGCCCTAGAAGCGTTCAGCCTACTCTGGCGGCAAGACTTTGATGTCAACTTGGTGATCGTAGGGCGGGCGGGCTGGCAAGAGTTGCCCACTAACCAGCAACGCAATATTCCTCAGTTACTGGAGCGGCTTGCCAACCACCCAGAGAAAAGCCGTCGAATGTTCTGGCTCGACGGACCGTCTGACGAGTTTCTCGAGCGAGTCTACACGCAGGTCGATGGACTGCTAGCGGCTTCGGAGGATGAAGGCTTTGGCCTGCCATTGATCGAAGCGGGGCAGAAGGGGCTTCCGATCTTGGCTCGGGACATTCCAGTATTCCGTGAGGTAGCAGGCGATCATGCCTGTTATTTCCGCGCACAGGAGCCCCAGCAGCTAGCCGATGCCATTACCCAGTGGGTGCGGCAAGGTTTCAAGCCATCCTCCATTGGCATGCCTTGGCTTACTTGGCAGCAGAGTGCGGACAATCTCCAGCGCTTATTATTTAGGGGGACTTCAGAAGAGTGACTTAGCCAGCTGCTGCCTCTCGGGCGGCAGCGGCGCACTTACTGCAACAAGTTCGAAGGCAATGTAGCCTGGAAGTCAGTGTCCGTGGTATAGAGCTGAAACTTCGGGATAGCTTTTTTTTCGCCAAGTTTAGCGCTATTTTAAAAAATTTTTCGAGAGTCTCACCATGCGCCTTCCCCCGTTATTGTCTAGTACACACACACCGTACTACCCCTATATCGACGGCTTGCGAGCTATCGCTGTTCTCGCGGTTCTGATCTACCACCTCAATGGGCCATGGCTACCCGGCGGCTTCGTGGGTGTTGACGTATTCTTCGTCATCTCTGGGTTTGTGGTTAGTGCGTCGATAGCAAGCTTCCGTGGGCGTGGCATATTGCAGTTTCTGGCCTATTTTTATGCCCGCCGTATCAAGCGAATCTTTCCCGCTCTGATTATCTGCCTCTTGGTAACCGCCTATCTCACGGCCTTGTTCGTTCCTGCTTCATGGCTCAGTGCGGTGAACCAAAAAACCGGCCTGTACGCATTTTTTGGATTGAGCAACTTCATTCTGGCCCAGACTGGCCGTGACTACTTCGCACCGACCACTGAATACAACCCATACACCCACACATGGTCCTTGGCGGTCGAAGAGCAGTTCTACCTCGTCTTTCCGCTGCTGTTCCTGGCCTGGTTGAGTGGCCGTAAAGGTCGTATTCTGTCCATCGCCCTGTTTACGGCGGCAGGGCTCGCATCCTTAGTGTTTGCCGCTTGGCAGAGCGGTAGTAGCCCGACCGCAGCCTACTTCCTTACCCCCAGCCGTTTCTGGGAGCTGGCTGCGGGTGTCTTACTATTCCAGCTGACGCAACAGAAGTCGGCACACGACAATGTTTCTACGAGTCCGCTAAGAGGCGTGCTTGGCGCGCTCTCGTTGCTGTTACTGCTGGGGGGGCTGGTTTTCTCCTCCCCTGCGCATTTCCCTTTCCCTGGGGCTTTGCCTGCAGTTGCCGGCACCTTGGGCGTTATCTACTTTTTGCATCACTACCCCCAGCTACAGCGTTTGCACAAACTACTGGGTAGCGCCTCATTCGTCTATGTTGGTCGTATTTCCTACTCCCTTTATCTCTGGCATTGGCCCGTGTTCGTGTTTTTCCGGTGGACAATTGGTCTTGATACCCCCTTGTTGCGTACATTGGCGGTTATTGTCGCATTCGCATTGGCAATTGCGTCGTACACCCTCATCGAAAACCCGATTCGCCACTCACGTAGCCTGCGCCGCATGCCGCAAACAGCCATAATCCTGCTTGGTTTGGGATGCATCGGTGGCAGTTGGTGGGGGGCCAACCAGCTGTCGTTGAACCTCCATAAGATTTCCCTCAGTACTTTGAGCAAGAATCAGGACGAGTGGTATCCCCATGGTCCGTTTTTCAGTACTGACCATCCAGGGTGTTTGGCCGAACCCGAGTACCACACGGTAGGCGGCGGGTTGATGATGATCTACAAACCGTATAACTGTACGACGCCGCGCTCTCTTAATCCGCGCAGTATATATGTCATCGGCGACTCCCATGCCCTTGCCTACGAAGGCTTGTTCAAGCAGTACGCCATTCGTAACAATGTGCAGATCTTCGCCTACAATAATGGCGGTTGCCCTTTCGTCAGCCTCCAACCGTTTCGCGAAAACGACAATGCACAATGCCAACAGTATGCTAAGGCTTCTCTTGAGGACCTGCGTAAGCGGCTCAAGCCTGGAGATGTTTTGTTCCTAGCTTCGCTACGTCTTGCTCGCTTGTCGGACCAATGGGCGACCTTCGATGATGCAGCTGCGAGTGCACAGATGTTTGGGCCGAAGGCCGATGCAGGTCGCGACCGGGCCGTCATCGATGCCGTTGCCACGCTCAAAGCTTTCGCCGGAAATGGGGTGCAGATTGTTTTCGAAGGACCAAAGCCGCTGTTCAGGGCGCCGCCGTTCCGCTGTGCCGACTGGTTCAATCACGAAAATCCGATCTGCCGGCCTGGTTTCAGCGTGTCTCGAGACCTGTTGGAGAGTTTCCGCAAACCTGTGCTGCAGTCCTACGCGAAAATGATCGAGCAACTCCCGGGAGCGTCCGTATGGGATCCGTTCCCGGTTCTGTGTCCAGGCCGGGAGTGTGACGCCTACCGCGATGGCAAACCCCTGTTCCTAGATGGTGATCATCTAAGCGGGAATGGCAACATGGTTCTTCTGCATTCTTTCACAGAGTTTATGGAGCAGCGTCTACCCCAATCGGGCCGTCCTGAAATGGCTTCCCAGTTCTGATGATATGCGGCGATCCAATTGCCCGAGTTTTGCGCTCTGACAGTTGATCTTTGTCGGCGCGGAGTAAGTGGGAAAGACAAGCAGATCCGCAAGGAACTGTTCCTGAACGAGATTGACCGAGTCTTACCCTGAATGGGTTCGGTTGCCCTGATCGAACCCCATTACCCGAAGGGCGAAGGCGGTCGTTCGGCGTATACGTTGATGGCGATGCTGCGGGTTCATTTGAGTGCGATCCATGAACCCCACCTATCACATGATGGGGCAGCAGGTTACCGTGGCATCTCTGGCGAGCAGTTCCACGGCAGAAGAGCTTCGTAGCCGGCCACCGACGATGCATACGGCAGGTGCTCAAGTACGTGGCGCAGCCACGTATAGGGCTCCTGGCCGTTGACCTTGGCGGTCTCAACCAAGCTGTAGATCTTTGCGCTGGCACTGGCGCCGTTCACGGTGTCGCTGAACAGCCAAGCCTTGCGCCCGATGACAAATGGCTTGATCGCACGCTCCGCAAGGTTGTTGTCGATCGGCAAATGGCCGGCCTCGACATAGCGTTCCAACCGACTCCAGTTGTTCGCCAGATAGTGCACGGCCTTGCCCAGCACACTTTGCGGTGTGACCTGGGAGTACGTCTTGTCCAGCCAGCTTTTCAATTGGCCGAGGATCGGTAGGCTTCTTTCTTGGCGACCGATGAACCGCTGTTCGTCGCTGACCTCCTTGAGGTCGCGCTCGATGCCGTACAGCTTGTTGATCATCGCCAGCGCCACATCGGCGCGGCCCGTCTTACCCTTGGGCTGCACTTTCTGCGCATCGACGAACTTGCGTCGAGCATGAACCATGCACGCCAGCCGCTCGATACCGGGTTGCAACGCCAACGCGTTGTAACCGGCGTAATCATCGGTCATCACATAGCCGCGATACCCTTCCAGCAGGCGTAACGGTACTTCCTGCGCCCGGCTGGTGGTGTAGTCGAACAACACGACTTGTCGATCAGGTGGGCCGCTGGCCTGCACCCACATCCAGGACTGGCTGGTCGGGTCGCGATCCGGTTCCTTGAGCAC